>DATKAG010000001.1:0-13578 GCA_035498355.1 Myxococcales bacterium
AGGAAGGCTACGGGCTCTGCGCGGATCAGATCAGCGAAGGCAAGCTGAACGACTTCCTCGCCAACCTGCCCCTCTTCGAGAAGAACCTTTCCCGCTACTCGCAGGTGGGCAACGAGGAGCTTCTGGCGAAGCTGGAGTCGGTGCTGGAAGCGGCGGCGAAAGGCATCCCCGCGGAAGCCGAAACGTAGCGGCTACTGCGCCTCCGTGGCGATGGCCAGCCGCTGCACGCCCACCAGCTTGGCCACCTCCATCACTTCCACCACCCGGCCGTGCGAGACGCCCGCGTCGGCCTGGATGATCACCTGCGCCTCCGGCGAGGTGGCGAGCAGCTTCTGGAACCGCTCCCGGAGCGCCCCCAGCTCGATCGCCTTCCCCTCCGCCACCACCGTGCCGTCCTTCAGCACGGCTACGGGGAAGTCCTGGGCCTGCGCCTGCAGCTCCTTGGCCGCTCCCTTGGGAAGGTCGACGCGCACCCCGGTGCCGCCGCCCTGCGCCTGCTCCACCACGATGCTGCTGCCCACCATGAAGATGATCAGCAGCACCAGGAAGATGTCGGTGAGGGGAGTGATGTTGATCTCGCTGAAGACGGCCGGAGTCCCCTCTTCCTCGTCCGTGTGGTGCGAGCGGCTCGGCCCGGAGATGGCCATTTAGTGCACCGCCGTCGAGATCGCGTACATTCGAACGCCGATGAGCGGCGCGCTGCTTCCTCGCTCCTCGGTTGAATACGGCCCGGTATTCGCCCTCGTCGCTCGTCGCATCGCTTGCTCCTCGACGTTCTCGGTGTTGACGCTCTCTCGACGGCGGTGCACTAGGCGTGCCCCTGGGCGATGGCGGACCGGCTCTCGGGAGGCGAGGAGAGCGAGCGGGGCGCCTGCATGGCGGCGGAGATCTCTCCGGCGTGGTCGATCACCACCTCGGCCAGCTCGTCGGCCCGGAGGGTGAGGTCGAAGGCCTCCCGGGAGATGCGCGCCTGGAAGACGTTGAAGAGCACCACCGCCTCCACCGCCACCGCGATGCCGCCGGCGGTGGTGATCAGCGCCTCCGAGATGGCCGGGGCCACCACCGCGAACCCGCTCTGCCCGGTGATCCCGATCTGGCGGAAGGAGCCGAGGATGCCCACCACGGTGCCGAAGAGGCCCACGAACGGCATCACCGCCCCCAGGGTGCCCAGCACCCAGAGGGGAGCGCGCAAGGCCTGGATGACCTCCCGCCGCGCCCGGTCCACCGCGTCGGCGATGCGCTCGTGCCGGTTGGCCCGATCGAAGGCCGCCCGGTAGAGGGCCGCGGTGGCCACGTGCGAGCGGTCGCACTCGTGCAAGGCGATGGCCGCGTCGCCGCGCAACAGCGCCCGGACGATCTGCTCGTGCAGCTCCCGGGCCTTGGCGGAGAACCCGCGGAGGAAGAGGGCCCGCTCGATGCCGATGATCACCGCGGCGACCGATCCCAGGAGGATGATCCACTTGGTGGCCACCATCACCAGGCCGCCGGACTTCAGCATCTCGAGCAGCTCGTGCATGGGACCTGTTTAACACGCGGATTGTCGGCCGCCTTCCGTCCGCCGTGGTAGAGCACGCCGATGGACTCCTGGACCGGGCTGGCGCTCGACTGCGCCAGGGTGGCGCGGCAGGGGCTCCGCTTGCCGGAGGGGGAATCGCCGCTCGCCGTCGTCCTCGGATCCGGGCTGGGCGCCCTGGCGGAGGCCCTGGAGGATCCGCGCGCCGTTCCCTTCGCTTCCCTGCCCGGGTTTCCCGTTCCGACCGTCCAGGGTCACCAGGGCCGGGTGGTGTATGGAAAGCTCGCACAGACTCCCGTCCTGGCCCTCCAGGGGCGGATCCACGGCTACGAAGGCCATGAATCCGCGGTGGTGGCCTTTCCCGTCCGGGTGCTGGGGGTGCTCGGCGCCCGGGCGCTGGTGCTGACCAACGCCGCCGGAGGCTGCAACCCTTCGTTCGCTCCCGGCGACCTGATGCGGATCACCGACCACCTCAACCTCACCGGCCGCAACCCGCTGACCGGCCCCAACGAGGAGCGCCTGGGACCGCGCTTTCCCGACCTGACCCACGCCTGGGACTCGAGGCTGGCCACGGCGATGGAGCAAGCGGCCCGCGCCGCGGGCCAGACCTTGCGCGCGGGCGTCTATCTGATGACCACCGGCCCCAGCTACGAGACGCCCGCCGAGATCCGCATGGCCCGCGCCCTGGGCGCCGACGCGGTGGGCATGAGCACGGTGCCGGAGGTGATCGCCGCCGCCCACATGGGCCTGCCGGCGGCCGGCATCTCCTGCATCACCAACCTCGCCGCGGGCATCTCCCAGCACCCGCTCACCCACCAGGAAGTGGTGGAAGTGGCGCGGGCGGTGGAGGGCAAGTTCCTCGATCTGTTGCGCGCCTTCATCCCCCGCGCCTTCGCGGCCGTCCCGCCCCGCGCCTCCCTCGCCTGAGATATCCTCCGCCGGATGGAAGGGCCGCGTTCCCGGCTCCCGGCGCTCTTGCGCGCCGCCGCCCGAGCCCGGGCGCGCGCGTACGCGCCCTACTCGGGATTCGCGGTGGGCGCCGCCGTGCTGGCCGGCGGCCGCATCTACGCCGGGGCGAACGTGGAGAACAGCGCCTATCCCCTCTCCGCCTGCGCCGAGCGCAACGCGGTGGCCCTGGCGGCCTTTGCGGGCCACCGGCGGATCGAGGCGGCCGCCGTGGTCGGGGGAGAGGGCCGGCCCGCGGCGCCTTGCGGCGGATGCCGGCAGGTGCTGGCGGAGTTCTGCGCGGCGGACGCGCCCATCGCCTACGCGTCGAGCAAAGGAAGGAGCGTGACCACCACCCTGGGGGCGCTCCTGCCGGACTCCTTCGGCCCTGCCGACCTGCTCAAGGCGGCGGCGGAGGGATCCAGGAGCAGCTCGAAAGGTCCGCCTGGCAGGCGTCGAAGCGCAGCTCGTGGCCGCGGCACTCGAGGTAGCGGCCCACCGCGTTCGCGATGAACTGATCGACGTCGAACGGCCTGCCGGGCTTCGGGCCGGAGAAGCCGTGGGTGCCCGCGCGATCGAGCAGGGGGAGGAGCAGCGCCGAGCGGCCGCTGGCCGCCGGATCGCAGGCCGATGCGCCTGTCGACCAGCACCCGGTGGCGCCGGCGCGCCCGTTGACCGGGCAGGGTCCCGCCGCCGCCGTCAGCCGCACCAGCTGCTGCTGCAGCGGGGGGTCGAGGCGGGGCGCCTGCTGGCCGTCGGAGCAGGTGCCCCCGTCGCAGGAATATCCCGAGGGATCGATCACCACCTCGCCGGTGCAGTCCGCGCCCGGGTCGCAGCGGACGTGGCCGGGCAGGGCGGTCCAGACGCCGCCGTCGGGATCGTCGAACCGGCGCGTCGCCACCACGCCCTCCACCGCGGCGCTCTTCACCAGCACCTGGTCGAGGGGAATGCCGTAGTCCGGATCGGACGCCTGCAGCGGGACCAATCCCGCCACGCGGGCCAGCGAGATGGTCTCGCCCACGGGGACCGTGGGATCGCCGGCGGTCCCGATCACCAGCATCCCGGCGGTGATCCGCCCCGCGTAGTTGATGGGGTCGGCGCGGTCGAGGATGAGCTGGTCGATCCCCGCCAGCTGGCGGAACCCGGGTGTGTTGCGGGGCAGCCCGGACCCGCTGGCCGGCGAGACCAGCTGCGAGCCGGCCTCGTAGACGGTCCCCGAGAGGCGGGTGCGCACGGAGAAGGTATTGATCCGCTGCTGCAGGACGCCCGCGGCGTCGAACACCGTGACGTCCAGCGGGTCGCCGGCGCTCGCCGGCGGCCCGTCCGCGGGCATGGAGACGCGGACGCCGCCCTGGGCGTCGGCGCTGCCCGTGGCGCAGCCTTCGACGGGAGCGGCGCGGCAGTCGGCTCCGGGGGCGCGGGCGAGATCGCGCACCATCACCTGCTGCCCCTGGGCGAGGGCGAGCGGCGCCACCGGCAGGTCCCGCTCCCGGTTCGCCTCCCGCACCACCAGCACCAGGGTGGGGGCGGCATCGGGGGCTCCCGGCGCGCACGCGCCCAAAGGAGCGCCGCCCTGCGGATCGGCGGGGCCCTGGGAGAAGCTGAAGGGGCAGGCGGCGACGATGGGCCCCAGCTCGTCCAGGTAGAGCGGGCGCACCAACGAAGGCAGGGTGGTGCGCAGGGACATGTCGGAGAGGCCTCCCGCGGGGCTGGCGGGGACGGTGGCGAGCAGGCCGGGCTGCACGGCGGGGAGGATGCCGGCCACGATTCCGCCCAGCCCGATCCCGAAGGCGAACATGTCCGCGCCGGGGTTGCGATCGCCCTTGCGGAAGGCGATGGACCTGTCGGACGCGAAGATGGTGCCGTTGAAGGTGGCGATGCCGCCCACGTCGGGGATGCCGTCGTGGTTGAAGTCGCCGGCTACCGCGGCGAGGGTGCCGAGCTGCATCTGGTTGGCGCCGTCGAAGAACTGGAGCATGCGCACCACCTGCATCCAGTCCACCGCCGTCTGGCGGATGACGTCGCGGGTGTGGAAGGCGTCTCCGGTCCAGACGTCGCCGCCGGAGTCGGCGACGCCGTCGCCGTCCAGGTCCCGGGCCCGGCCGCTGAGCATGGCGTCGGCGAAGGCGGACACCCCGTGCGCCGCCGCCGCCGCGCGGAAGGCGGCCTCGTGCGCCGGGTCGAGCGCGAACCCGTAGCCGTAGGCGTCGATGGCCAGGGTGGCGAGGCCGAACTTGGCGAAGGTGCCGCCGAAGGCGAGCACCGGGTCGAAGCGGTCGGAGTCGTAGTCGTGCCCGGCCAGCACCAGGGGGAAGGGCGCCAGGTGCCCGACGCCCTTCTGCTCCTTGGGCACGGCGAGGAAGAAGGTCACCGTCTGCGGGGCGGTGTGCGCGATGCCCGTCGACTCGTCGATGTTGAAGACCCCACCGGGCCCCTCCAGGAAGCTGGGCGAGAGGATGCTCCCGGAGACGAAGTAGTCGACGTACTGCCAGGTGGCGAGCAGGGCCGCGGTCTCGCCCGGATCGCTGCCCACGGGCAGCGCGTTCACGGCCGGATCGGTGAGGAAGGCCGCCAGCACCGCGGGGGTGATGATGTAGTCGCCGGGATTGCCGGTCTGGATGCCGGGGAGGTAGGCGCCGGTCTCCTGCAGCACCTTCACGGAGGAGGTGCTGATGGAAGAGCTGGTGGCGTTCCCCACCGGATAGTCGAAGGCCAGGATCTGCAGCGGCCCGTCGCCGCCGAGGCCGCGGCGGACCAGGTCCAGCTCCCGCGAGATCGACCCGGTGGTGAAGGCCCAGCAGTAGGCCACGTCCTGCAGGCTGGTGCCCGCGGGCAAGAGCGACGGCAGCTTCTCCAGCTCCCCCGTCTGCGTGGCGTGGTTGATCCCCGAGTGCGGCGAGGAGATCGGCAGCCCGTCGACGCCCTTGAGGCGGGTGGTGAGCACCACCGCGTACTTGCTCGCCTCCCGCAGGGGGAGCGCGGGGCGGAGGATCAGGGTACCGGTCGCCCTCTCGTAGAAGGAGAGCAGGTCGTCGGCCTGCTGGCGGGCCGTATCGTGCGGGAGCTCCGGGTGGAGGAAGTTCGCCGCCGGTCCGCTGACGGGAAAGAGGACGTTCCAGGCGCCCGTCAGGGGATCGGCGGGGAAGTACTGCGCGGGATCGATGGAGGTGTAGGGAAGGCGGCCGCTTCCGAAGTCGAGCGGCGTGGTCAGGCCGCTGCCCAGGTCGACGAGGAAGACGGCGTCGTCCGCCGGGTCGGCGTCGTTCTGCCGGGCGAAGAGGTCGAGCACGTCGAGGGGCTTGTCGAATCCAACGGTGATGGGCGCGAAGGTGCCGAAGCCGTCGAGCTGGTCGAGCCGGGCCACCAGGTTGCCCTGGAAGGCGGTGGGAGCGACCAGGCTGAGGTTCAGGCGCACGCCGGTGGGGCTGCCGGTGTCCGGCCGGGTGGCGATGTCGCTGGGAAAGGGGATGTCGGGGATGGGCGCGCCCGCGAGATCGAAGCGCACCCTCGGCCCTCCCTGGTCGTGGGCCGGGGCCAGCCCCTGGAACGAGGGGGCGGAAGAGCAGGCGCAGAGCGCGGCGGCGAGGCAGAGGCGGCGCACCGGGTTCCCCTCAGAACACCAGCGTCGCCCGCAGGTTGCTGGCCCAGGCGCCGGGCATGCGGGTCCCGTCCGCGCGGGTGAAGGCGCTTCCGGGGAAGAGGTAGCCGCCCTGGACACCGAGATCGAGGCCCAGGCTGTCCACCAGCTTCCGCTGGAAGCTGAGGGCGGCGTCCACCTCGATGCCGTAGTCCTGTCCCGCCGGGTAGCCGAAGGCGTTCAGCGCCGCCGAGGATCGCAGCGCCTGGTAGGAGTCGACCACCGGCTGCGGCGCGCGCGCCCAGAGCATGCTCCCCACCAGCCGCAGGGTGCCGCCGAAGAGCCGCGGACGGATGCGGAAGGTAGGCTTGAAGTAGAGGGCGTTCGAGACCGCGCCCTCGGTGGGGAGGAGGTCGAGCCCCGCCGGCGGCCTCCCCGCGAGCGAGGGGTCGGAGAGGCGGCGGGCGGTGTTCTGCGACTGGAACATCCGCAGCTGGTCGAAGAGGACCAGCCCCACCTTGTAGTCGCGGTTCATGGTGAAGGTGTTCTGCTGGTCGTCGAAGGGATTGCCGTCGCCGCTGGCGTAGCCCCCCTCCAGCTCGAAGTCGAAGCGGCCGCGGGTGAGGCCGGCGCGCAGCGCGGCGCCCTGCTGCCAGACGCGCGCCGTCCCCGTCTCCGCCGCGGTGGGGGAGTGGCTCGTGCCTCCGTAGATCAGCGCCCCTTCCCCCTCGAAGGTGAGCACCATGCGCTCGAAGGCGAAGGTGTGGCGGGCGTAGGAGTCGAACGTCCAGGTGTGCAGGTCGCCGCCCGAGGCCGCGTAGCTCTGGATGCGCCGCACGACGTAGAGGCCCACCCGGGAGGCCTCGCCGTTGGACCAGTTGGCCATGCCCACGATCTGCCAGGCGATGTCGCCCCACTGCGCCCCGGAGCCGTAGTTCACCAGGAGCTCCGCGTAGCGGTCGCGGTAGACCAGGTCGCCGGCCACCGCCACCGAGAACTCCCGGCCGAAGTCGCTGCGCGGTCCCAGCGCGTTCATCAGCGGCCGGGTGGCGAAGAGGAAGCGCTCGACGATGTCGCCGTAGCGGGCGTCGCCGAAGTCGTTGGTCCCCTCGCCCTCGCCGGAGTTGGCCACCATCCCCATCCCCCAGTGGCTGGGCATCTGGCCCACCTTGATCACCCCGAAGGGGTAGCGGATGTCGGCGAAGAGGTAGCGGAAGTCGAAGCCCGCCGCCTTGAAGCCGTTGCGCTCGGAGCGCTCGGTCACTCCCAGGCCGCGGAAGTCGGGCGCCACGTCGCCGGCGAACTCCCCGGAGAGGATGTCGAAGGAGGACTGGAACTCGATCCCTCCCTCGGGGCCCACCTCCACCACCTTGGGGGAGAGGCGCAGGCGGTGCTCGAACCACTGCTTCTGGGCGGAGGCGAAGCCGGTCTCGTCCAGGACCAGGTTGCTGTCGGCGTTGAAGCGCAGCCGGTACGATCCGTCGAAACGCACCTCGGCCGCCGCGGCGGGGAGCGCGGCCACCAGCACGAGCAGGGCCGTTTGACGGAGCATCCTCACTCCTCTATCAAGCAGACCGATGCGCATCCACAACGGCCTTTCGGCCTCTGTCCGGGCGCTGAAAGGCGGGGCGGTGGCCGTCGGCAACTTCGACGGGGTGCACCTCGGCCACCAGGCCCTCTTCGCCGCCGCGCGCCGGGACGCCCAGGGGCCGGTCTGCGCCCTCACCTTCGAGCCGCACCCGGCCCGCCTTCTCGCCCCCGACTACGCGCCGCCCTTGATCTGCGAGCGGCCGCGCAAGCGCGAGCTGATCGCCGCCTGCGGCATCACCGATCTGATCGAGCAGGCCTTCGACGCGGCCTTCGCGGCCACCGGGCCCGACCGCTTCGTGGAGATGGTGGCGGACACCGCGGTGGCGGAGGTGGTGGTCGGCCAGGACTTCACCTACGGAAGAGGCCGGGCCGGCACGGTCGCCACCCTGCGCGAGACGCTGGGCGAGCGCGGGGTGCGGCTGCGGCTGGTCCCGCCGCTGGCGGTCAACGGCCTGGTCTGCTCCAGCACCAAGGTGCGCGAGTTCGTGCTCGAGGGCCGGGTGGAGGCGGCGAACATGCTCCTGGGCCGGCCCTTCGACCTGGACGGCGAGGTGGTCCGGGGGGTGGGCCGGGGGCGCAAGCTGGGCTGGCCCACCGCCAACATCCGCACCCAGAACGAGCTCTTGCCCGCGGTGGGCGTCTACGCGGTGCGCGGCCGCCTGCTCCCCGACGGTCCGCCCATCGGCGGGGCGGCCAACCTGGGGCTCAACCCCACCTTCCGGCCGGAGATGGCCCAGGCCGGGGCGGCGGGCAGGCCCCCGCTTTCCCTGGAGGTATACTTGATGGAGTTCGACCAGGACATCTACGGGCAAAGGCTGCGGGTGGAGTTCGTCCACCGCCTGCGGGAGGAGCGCCGCTTCCCCGGGGTGGAGGCGCTCAAGGCCCAGATCGCGCACGACGTGGCCCAGGCCCGCCGCCTGCTCGGGATGTAGGCGCCCCCCGCACCTCCTACCCGAAATTCCTCCAAGGACTTCGCCTGCTTTCTCGCTTCGCGCCCCGGCGATCGCCTATACTCGCCGCCTCAACCCGGGGTGCAAGGCATGGCTGGACGTCTCGGCGAACTGCTCGTCCGCGAAAATCTCATCTCGCTGCAACAGCTGCAGAAGGCGCAGGACGAGCAGAAGAAGGCGGGCGGCCGCATCGGCTACCACCTCACCAAGCTCGGCTTCATCGAGGAGTCGGAGCTCACCAACTTCCTCTCCAAGCAGTACGGGGTTCCTTCCATCAACCTGAAGGAATTCGACATCGACGGAGAGGTGGTGAAGCTGGTCCCCAAGGAGGTGGCGGAGAAGCACCAGTGCATCCCCGTCAACCGGGCCGGCGCCTCGCTCATCCTGGCCATGAGCGACCCCTCCAACATCTACGCCATCGACGACATCAAGTTCCTCACCGGCTACAACATCGAGGTGGTGGTCGCCAGCGAGCAGGCGATCAAGGAGTCGCTGGAGAAGTACTACGCGGAGAAGGGCCCCTCCTACGAGGAGGTGATGGAGGGGTTCGACGAGAACGAGATCGGGGTCGAGCACGACGACGCCGGCGTCACCGACATCAACGACCTGGAGAAGAGCGCCGCCGACGCCCCGGTGGTGAAGCTGGTCAACCTCATCCTCCTCGACGCCATCAAGAAGGGCGCCTCCGACATCCACGTGGAGCCCTACGAGCGCGACTTCCGGGTCCGCTACCGGGTGGACGGCGTGCTCTACGAGGTGATGAAGCCGCCCATGAAGCTGAAGATGGCCATCATCTCCCGCCTGAAGATCATGGCGGAGCTGGACATCGCCGAGCGCCGCCTCCCCCAGGACGGGCGCATCAAGCTCAAGCTGGGCAAGGGCCGGGAGATGGACTTCCGCGTCTCCGTCTGCCCCACGCTCTTCGGGGAGAAGGTGGTGCTCCGCCTCCTCGACAAGTCGAACCTCCAGCTGGACATGACCAAGCTGGGGTTCGACCCCGACCCGCTCAAGTCCTTCAAGGACGCCATCGACCGGCCCTACGGGATGGTGCTGGTCACCGGGCCCACCGGGTCGGGCAAGACCACCACCCTCTACTCCGCGCTCTCCGAGCTGAACAAGACCACCGACAACATCAGCACCGCCGAGGACCCGGTGGAGTTCAACTTCTCCGGGATCAACCAGGTGCAGATGCACGAGGACATCGGCCTCAACTTCGCCGCCGCCCTGCGCAGCTTCCTCCGCCAGGACCCGGACATCATCATGGTGGGCGAGATCCGCGACTTCGAGACGGCGGAGATCGGGATCAAGGCCGCCCTCACCGGCCACCTGGTGCTCTCCACCCTGCACACCAACGACGCCCCCGGCACCGTCTCCCGCCTCCTCAACATGGGAATCGAGCCCTTCCTGGTCACCAGCTCGGTGAACCTGATCCTCGCCCAGCGACTGGCCCGCAAGCTCTGCCAGGAGTGCAAGAAGCCGGTGGACGTGCCCCAGCAGGCGCTGCTGGACATCGGGGTGCAGCCCGACGAGGCCGGCACCTTCCAGGTGTTCGAGCCGGGCGGCTGCCGCACCTGCAACGACCGCGGGTACAAGGGCCGGGTGGCCCTCTACGAAGTGATGCCCATGTGGGACAGCCTGAAGGAGCTGGTGATCAACGGCGCTTCCACCGCCGAGCTGAAGGCGGAGGCCATCCGCCTGGGGATGCAGACGCTGCGCATGGCCGGCATCGCCAAGCTGAAGGTGGGGATGACCAGCATCGAAGAAGTGGTGGGGAACACCGCACCGGATACGATGCGGTAACGGGGGGACACCTTTGCCGAACCTGCATCAGCTCCTGAAGGCGATGGTGGAGAAGGGCGCCTCCGACCTCCACATCACCACCGGCTCGCCTCCCCAGCTGCGCATCGACGGCAGCCTGGTGCCGCTCAAGACCCCGCCCCTCACCCCGGTGGAGACCAAGCAGCTCTGCTACTCCATCCTCGCCGACGCGCAGAAGCACAAGTTCGAGGAGGAGAACGAGCTGGACCTCTCCTTCGGCGTGAAGGGGCTCTCCCGCTTCCGCGCCAACCTCTTCATGCAGCGCGGGGCGGTGGCGGCGGCCTTCCGCACCATCCCCTTCAAGATCCTCACCTTCGCCGAGCTGGGCCTGCCGCCCATCATCGCGGAACTGGCGAAGAAGCCCCGCGGGCTGGTGCTGGTGACCGGGCCCACCGGCTCGGGGAAGAGCACCACCCTGGCCTCGGTCATCGACAAGATCAACACCGAGCGGCACGAGCACATCCTCACCGTCGAGGACCCCATCGAGTACCTGCACCCGCACAAGAACTGCGTGGTGAACCAGCGGGAGGTGGGGTCCGACACCCACAGCTTCAAGAAGGCCCTCAAGTACATCCTCCGCCAGGACCCGGACGTGGTGCTGGTGGGCGAGATGCGCGACCTGGAGACCATCGAGGCGGCGCTGGTGATCTCCGAGACCGGCCACCTGGCCTTCGGCACCCTGCACACCAACTCCTGCGTGCAGACCATCAACCGCATCCTCGACGTCTTTCCCCCCTACCAGCAGCCGCAGATCCGCGCCCAGCTGTCCTTCGTGCTGGAAGGGGTGGTGACGCAGAACCTGATCGCCAAGGCCAGCGGGCCCGGCCGGGTGCTGGCCATCGAGGTGATGGTTCCCAACGCCGCCATCCGCAACCTGATCCGCGAGGACAAGGTGCACCAGATCTACTCGCAGATGCAGGTGGGCCAGTCGAAGTTCGGCATGCAGACCTTCAACCAGTCGCTCGCGTCGCTCATCCAGCGCGGGCTGATCTCGCTCGAGGAAGGGCTGGGGCGCAGCTCGGACGCGGAAGAGCTGCGCAACATGCTCGCCACGGGCGCGAAACCGGGCGTGAACCGGCCCGTCCAGGCCCGGTAAGAGGAGAAGCGAATGGCCACCGCACCCGCGGCAGCAGCGAAGACCGCACCCAAGCCCGCCGCAGCGCCCAAGCTCCCCGTCTGGGTCTGGGAGGGGCGCACCAAGTCGGGCGAGGTGAAGAAGGGCGAAGTGGAGGCGGCCGACGAGGCGTCCGTCCAGCAGCGCCTGCGGGCGATGGCGCTCTCCAACGTCAAGATCAAGAAGAAGCCCATCCAGATCAGCTTCAAGTTCCCCGGCTTCGGCGGCATCGGGCAGAAGGACCTGGTGGTCTTCACCCGGCAGTTCGCCACCATGATCGACGCCGGCCTCCCCCTGGTGCAGTGCCTGGACATCCTCTCCGGCCAGCTGGACAACATGGCCTTCCGCGAGGTGCTCACCAAGGTGAAGACCAAGGTGGAGTCGGGCTCCACCCTGGCCGACGCCCTGGGCGACCACCCCAAGGTCTTCGACACCCTCTACGTGCAGCTGGTGGCCGCGGGAGAGATCGGCGGCATCCTCGACACCATCCTCAACCGGCTCGCCCAGTACATCGAGAAGAACGAGAAGCTGAAGAGCAAGGTGAAGGGCGCCATGGTCTACCCCTCGGTGGTGTTGATCGTGGCGGTGGGCGTCACCGTGGTGCTGCTGCTCTTCGTCACCCCCACCTTCGAGAAGATGTTCAAGGACTTCGGCGGGTCGATGCCGGTGCCCACCCAGATCGTCATCGACCTCTCCACCTGGCTGCAGCACAGCATCGGCTACCTGATCGGCTTCATCATCGCCGCGGTGATCGCCTTCCGCGCCTGGGTGAACTGGCCGCGCGGGCGCGTGCAGTGGGACTCCTTCGTCATCCGCACCCCCATCTTCGGCCCCCTGGTGCGCAAGGTGGCGGTGGCCCGCTTCACCCGCACCCTGGGCACCATGATCAGCTCGGGCGTCCCCATCCTCGACGCCCTGGAGGTGGTGGCCAAGACCGCCGGCAACGCGGTGGTGGAGAAGGCCATCCGGTACACCAAGGACAAGATCGCCGAGGGCAAGACCATCGTGCAGCCGCTCTCGGAGACCAAGGTCTTCCCGCCCATGGTGGTGCAGATGATCGGGGTGGGCGAGGCCACCGGCGCCATGGACCAGATGCTCACCAAGATCGCCGACTTCTACGACGACGAGGTGGACGCCGCCGTGGCCGCACTCACCAGCCTGATCGAGCCGGTGATGATGGTGTTCCTCGGCGGGATCGTGGGCGGCTTCCTCGTCGCCATGTACCTGCCGATCTTCTCCATCGCCGGCGCGATCAAGTAGGCCCGATGCCGGAGGCGGAGGTCTACTCGCCGCTCGGCGACCGCCCCGAGGGGACGCTCTGGCGCAAGCTGGTGCTGCTCACCGGCATCCGCCTGCTGGTGGGCACCGCCCTCCTGGTGGCCACCGCCTGGACCACCCTGGGCCGGGAGCCGTTCCCCCGCACCGTCGAGGCCCTGCTCTTCGCCATCATCGCCCTGATCTACTTCGCCTCCCTGGTGGGCACCTTCCTCCTGCGCACCCGCCGGCACCTGGGCTGGGTGGCGCACGGGCAGATCGCCGCCGACGTGATCGCCGCCACCGGGCTGGTCTACCTCACCGGCGGCGCGGAGAGCATCTTCACCGTGCTCTTCCCCCTGGCCATCATCAGCGGGGCCATCGGGCTGGGCCGGCGGGGCGCGGCGCTGGGAGCGGCGGCATCCTGCGCGGCCCTCTGCATGCTCGCCTGGGGGATGCAGGGCGGGATGCTCCCCAACGCGGGCGACGTGGAGAGGCCGCCCTTGCCCACCGAGCGGCTGGCGGTGGTGATGGCCGCCAACCTCTCCGTCTTCCTCCTCGTCGGCGCCCTCTCCTCCTTCCTCGCCGAGCAGCTGCAGGGTGCGCGCACCCAGCTGTTGCGCAGCGAGACCCGCCTGGAGGCGCTGGAGGAGATCTACTCGGCGGTGGTCCGCTCCATCGCCAGCGGCATCCTCACCGTGGGCGAGGACGGGCGCATCACCTACCTCAATCCCGCCGCCGAGCACCTCATCGGCCTCTCCGACCGGGAGGCGCGGGGGCAGTCGCTCTCGGCGCTGTTGCCCGAGCTGGCCGCCTC
>DATKAG010000002.1:0-2938 GCA_035498355.1 Myxococcales bacterium
GCCCCAAGCCGGGGTCAGTTCTCCTGTAGCCCTTCCGGGCAAGAGATCGGATCCCATCCCCCGGCATCCCGGTCCAGAGGCCCTTCGCTCGGAGGAGGGTTATGTTGTCCCCCCTCCTCAAACGCTACTATGGCCTCATCCGAGCCACTCGCGGCCTCCCGTCACGCTTATGTCTTCACGCAACGGGTTGAACCTGCCCCGAGAGGTTCCCCACTTTATTCTGCGCGTGTGTGTCAGCGTGCCGCCTTCCGTACCCCGGCGGACCAAGCGGCTGCATTCGCCTGTTGCTTCGCCGCTTGTGCAAGCCTTCGCCCTCTCTGCATGGGCTCGGCATCCGCATCCCCGCGCTCGCCGGTTCTCACGCGGTTCGTGTTTCGAGGCTGCAAAGTTCGCTTCATGCTACGGCCCGTTGACTTGCTCGCCCTGCACCGGCAAGGACTTTTACTCCCGAGCTTTCGCCTGCGGGGTCACCCCCAGCAGACGTCGAGTATGACTACGCGGGCTAACAGGCAATCTCCCGCGGCCGGACTTCCACCGGCTACACACGCAGCGTTATGGGCTGCGAACAGAGAACATCGCCTTTTCATTCTGAACCGGCAGCCGCGTGGATCCGGGCAAGTGTCCGGCAACCGGCGTCCTCCGGGTCAAGAAATCAGAAGCAGTGGCCGTCCTCTGTGCCCTCTGTGCCCTCTGTGGTTAAATGAAGTTGCAGTTGTGGTTTACGTCCTTTACGGCTAGGCCTTTCCCGCCCCCGGCGTCTTCGTCCACCCCGTCCACCCCGGCCCCCTCACGAACCTCCCCGGTTTGGCCCCGGTGTGCACCCCGTCCCGGATGACCGCCACGCCGTTCACGAAGACGTCGCGCACGCCCGTGGAGTACTGGCGCGGGCTCTCGTAGGTGGCGTGGTCCTGGATCGTGCGCGGGTCGAAGACGACCACGTCGGCAAAGTAGCCGGGACGGAGCAGGCCGCGACGGTGCAGCTTCAGCGTCGCCGCCGGGAGGCCCGCCAGCTTGCGCACGGCCTGCGCGAGTGTGAGCACCTTCTCGTCCCGGGTGTACTTGCCCAGCACGCGCACGAAGCTGCCGTAGGCGCGGGGGTGCGGCATCGACTTGAGGAAGACGCCCTCGGGCGCCGCCGACGCCTCGTCCGAGCAGAAGCTTACCCACGGCTTCACCACCTGCTTGCGCAGGTTCTCCTCCGAGGCGATGAAGAAGACGGTGCCCACCCGGCTGTCGTCCTTGAGCACCAGGTCGATCATGGCGTCCTCGGGCGACTCCTTCCACAGCTGGGCAATCTGCGCCACCGTCTTGCCCGTCAGGTACTTGAGCGAATCCTGCTTGAACGCCACCTCGATGAGTCCGTCCGGCCCGCCGGACAGCTGGTAGAGGCTCTCCCACCCGCCGGGGTGCTTCTGTTTCATCTCGGCGATGACCCGTGCCCGCACCGCCGGAACGCGCAGCCGCTGACGCCACGCCTCCAGCCCGCCCGACTGCGCCCAGGGCGGCATGGTCGCGTCCAGGCCGGCGGCGCCCGCCCCGTACGTGTACATGTCGGCCGTGATCTGGAGACCGGCCTTGCGGGCTGAGTCGATCTTGGCCAGGACCGCATCCTCCTTCGGCCAGTTGTCCTTGCCCGCCACTTTGAGGTGGTAGATCTCCGCCGGGACGTGCGCCTCCCGGGCGATGCGCAGCAGCTCGTCGATGGCGGCGTTCTCCTGGTCGCCCTCGCTGCGCATGTGCGAGATGTACATGCCGCCGTACCTGCCGGCCTCCTGTACCAGTGCGATCAGCTCGTCGGTCTTCGCGTAGTTGGCGGGGGAGTAGATCAGGGCGGAGCCCACGCCCATCGCGCCTTCTTCCATCGCCTGGTCCACCAGCTGGCGCATGCGCGCCAGCTCCGCCGCCGTCGGCGCCCGGTCGTCCCACCCCACCTCGTGCTCGCGCACCGTGGCAGCCCCGACGAAGGAGGCCACGTTGGTGGAGATCCCCCGCTTCTCCAGCCACTCGAAGTACTGACCCAGCGAGGTCCACTCGATCGGGTACTTGATGTCCCCCTGCTGCGCTCGGGCGATCACCTTCATGCTGTCCGAGAGCGGACCCATCGACTCGCCCTCGCCCATGACCTCGAGCGTGACGCCCTCGCGCAGCTCGCTCTGCGAGCGCGGGTCGGCGATCAGCGACTCGTTGGACCAGCTGAGCATGTTGATGAAGCCGGGCGCCACGGCCATGCCCTGCGCGTCCACCTCCTGGTGCGCCCGCGCGTCGCCCAGTTTGCCCACGGCGACGATGCTGTCGCCGACGATGGCGAGGTCGGCGCGCACCGGCTCGCCACCCGTGCCGTCGTAGATCGTGCCGTTGCGAATGACGACGTCGTACTGCGGCTCGGCGGCGGCGCAGCCGGCGAGCGCGAGGACACCGGCGGCCAGGATGCCGCTTCTCAGTGCGCGCATGCAGCAACTCGCGGGGTGTAGTGGGCGGATGGAGGGTTGGTTTCGGACCATACTGGACTTGACGCCAACAGGCAACGGCGCTCGCGTACGCGGATGAACCCGCGCAGGCGGGCCGGGTACTCGCGCGCATGAACCCTCGGACCGGTAGTCGAGCCGCGGCGGGCGGCGTGCTGGTGCTGGTGGGCGCCCTGCTGGCAGGCGCGTCCTTCTTTCTGCCATATGTGCGGCTGCTGCGGCTGTTCGGCGCATCGCTCACGCTGACCGGCCCGCGCATCGGAGGCGCCCTCTGGCTGGTGCCGGCGGCGGCCGCGGCCGTGCTGCTGGCGCGCTTCGCCATCCCCGCGCGAAGGCCTCGCCTGCGCGCGCTGCTGGCGGCCGCCGCCGCCCTGGTGGGTCTCCTGGTCGTGCTGGGCGTGGTGCTCAAGCTGCACCAGCGCACGCAGCTGCTCTTCCTGGGCGTGTCCGCCGCCGGCATGGGCGTGCGGCCC
>DATKAG010000003.1:0-14295 GCA_035498355.1 Myxococcales bacterium
GATCGGGCGGCCCTTGCGCGATGCGCCCGATCCCGGGGCGGCGGCGGAGGCGATCGCGAAGGAGATCGCGGCGGCCGGAGGCTGATCCTCCCGCCGCGGTGCAGATTTGCAGAAGTGCAACCTGCCACCCGCTGCGAGGCGATCGGCGGGCCTGCGCGCAGGTGCGAAGGGGGACCATTTGCCCGCAGGGAATCGGCTTGCGGGCCTCGGGTAGATTCGGGCGCATGAAGAGACCATGGTCCGTGGCGAGCTGCGATCAGGCCTTCGTCCAGCCTCCGCGGGGGGTGCGGCGCAGCGCCGTCGCCTTCATCGTCGTCGTCCTGGTAGCGGCCGGCGGCGCGTCGGCGGCCATCTACCAGGAGAGGCTGCTGGACCTGTGGAGCGCCGCCCGGAGCGCGGCCCCCGACCTGTGGAGCGCCGCCCGGAGCGCGGCCCCCCTGGTGTGGGCGGAAGGAAAGCGGCTGGCGGAGAACGGGTGGAAGGAGATCCGCAGCCAGCTGCCCATCGACGAGCCCAAGGCGGAGGTCGTCGCGCCGCCGAAGCCGGCGCGGATGGTGGCGGCGCGGCAGAGGGTGAAGGGTGGGGTGAAGCGGTAGGCGGCCACGTCGCCGTCGCCGTCCACGTCAACGCTCACGTCAACGACGGTCCCGATACTTCTCGTCTATCCGCTGGCGCTGCGGTTCCGCTTGAGCGGCGGAGACGCCCGCCTTCTTCGAGAGATCCGCCAGCAGCTTCTGCGCCGCCGGGTCGGCGCCCGAAGCGTCCACGCGGCCGCGCAGGCGGCCCAGCTGGATGTCCCAGGAGATGTCGAACTTCCCGGCCCACTCCTTCAGCTGCTCCACGGTGAAGAGCGCGTCGGCGTAGGCCATCAGGGCGTCGTCCTTCGGGTCCACCTCGCGGAACTTGCCGGGGTCGGTCTCGTACTCGCCCAGGTAGAGCCGCGCCTCCCCGAAGAGGAACTTGTCCTCGCCGTCGCCGATCGGTCCGTCCGCGGCGTGCACGTGGTTCGGCTCGCTCCAGGCCGGCCGGCGCCGCGCGTCCCCCACCGCCTCCGCCGCGATCTGCCGGGCATGGGCGTCGCGCACCTTGCTCCGGCTGCGATAGGCGATCGCCTGCGGGTCGTTGTGCAGCGCCGGTGGCCGCGAGGTGCACGCCAGCAAAGCGAGGAGCGGCAGCGCGCGGCGCATCGTGCCGACGGTGGCACAGGCCGATGGGCTGATCAACCGAGGGGGCGCCTCACCGCCCGGGCCGCGACTGCAGGCGCGCGAGCGGGCCGGTGAAGGTGAAGAGGAAGCTGCCGTCGGGCTGCCGGGCGTTCTGGATCAGCCCCATCATGCCCTTGATGGCCGCGTTCTCGTTCAGCCAGCGATCGCTGGGCCGGAAGCGGAGGTGCAGGTCGGCCTGGGAGAGGGAGAGCAGGGGGCGCAGGCTGACGCTTCCATCCACGTCCGCCTCGATGTCGCCGCCGCGCGCCGAGGCCTTCTCCACCCGCGCCACGCCCTTATCCATCGTCACCGAGCCCTCCACCCGGCCGATGGAGGTGCGGGGGACGATGAAGCCGAGCACCGCTCCGCCGGTGATCGCCGCCCCCTCCAGCTGGAGGCCCAGACTGCCGTGCGCGGCCTCCGCCGGCTGGAGCGCGGGAAAGTCGGCGTTGAGGCGCAGCTTCCCCCCCGCGGCGAGGCCCATCATCTCGCGCAAAGGCAGGGTGGACAGGTCCAGGTCGTCCGCGTCGATGCGGAAGGAGGAGACGCCGGGCAGCCGGGGGTCGCTGCTCAAGGAGACGTGTCCCCTGGCGGCTCCGCCGTAGCCGGCCACGGAGAAGGAAAAGGAGCTGCGGCGCAGGATCAGGGCCAGCAGATCCGGCCTGAAGGAGGCCCGATCGAAGCGCAGCTCGGGCCAGGGCTCGCCGGAGGCGGGCACTACCCGGACCCGCACGTCGCGGGCCTTGAGCGAGGCGAAACCGCCCGCGCCGGCGCTGCCGATGGTGAGCTCCACTCCCGCCCGCTGCGCCTCCATCTCGATGCGCCGGGCGAGCACGTCGTAGGGAAAGGTGAGGACGAGGAAGAGGAGGAACGCCAAGAGCGCCCCGGCCGGGAGCAGGAGCCGCCGGACCTTGGGGTGCTGGTTGAGGAAGGCGCTGGCCGGGGCGATCAGGACGCTTGCCATGCGCTCACCGACAGCGAGACGTTCAGCGCGTCCTTGTTGTCGTAGGCCTTCTGCAGGCGCAGGCGGCGCACCCGGACCACCCCGGGGCTGCGCTCGATGTCGGTGAGCAGCTTGATCAGCTTGTCGAGCGGGACCTTGCCGAGGTTCACCTCCACCGACATCTCCCGCGGGCGCCCGTTCTGGCCGCCGCCCACCACGCCCCGGTCGCTCATCCCCCCCACCTCGATGCCGTCGTTGCGGGCCTGGGTGTCGACGAAGCCCATCAGCGCCGGCGGGCTCTGCCGCAGGCGGGCCTCGAGGAGCTGCCGCTCCTGCTCCAGGGCGCCGTACCCGGCGGCCAGCCGGGAGATCTTCTCGAAGTCCGATCGCTTCTCGTCGAGCGAGGCCTCCGCCCCGTGGATGGCGGCGGTGAAGGCGCCCCAGCAGATGAGCACGAGGAAGAGGAGCACGCCGCTCCCGGCCAGGAGCAACAGCCGCCGCTCGCGCGGGGAAGCGGCCTGCAGCCAGATCAGCGCGTCGTCCCAGAGGGCACGGAGGCGAAGGAGCAGGCGCTGCATCATGCACCTCCCGGGGTCTCGCCGGAGCAGGTGTAGGGGAAGTCGAGGACGAAGGCCACCTTGGTCCCCTCGCGCGCCTTCTCCGTGCGCGGCTGCTTGATCTCGCCGAAGCACTTGTCCTTGCGCAGCCCGGAGACGATCTCGTCCACCTTTCCGAAGCTGTCCGCCGTTCCCTTCACCCGCAGCGCGGTGGTGGTGACCTCCACGTCGTCGAGGAGGGGAAGGGAGCCTTCGGGCATGTACGCCACCAGCTCGGCGAAGACGTCGGCGCCGGAGACCCGGGGAATCCCCGCCGCCCGGGAGCGGCCGCCGGAGAGCTGGGCCACCGCCTGCCGGTAGTCGGTCAGGCAGTTGCCCAGGATGCGGCGGGTGGCGTTGCACACCGCCTCGTCGTACGCGGCGGCCTGCCGGCGCAGCGAGGAGAGGCGGGCGATGCCCAGGGCGAACCCGAGCACGAGCAGGACCGCGGCGGCCGCGGCCAGGCGGAAGAGGCGCCCGCGCAGCTGGGAGAGGTCCTTGGTGAAGGCGAACTCGCCCTTGCGCAGGTTGACCCGGCCGCGGGGAAGCTGCGCCCGCAGGGCCAGCCCGAGGGCGAGCGCGCCGGTGGGATCGCCGGCGGGGAGCGAGACCGGCTCGATCGGGAGCTGCATCTCGGCCGAGAGCCGCTCCTGCGCCTCGGGAAGGGCGGCGAGCACCCCGGCCAGAAGAAGGCGCGAGGGCGTGGCGCGGCGGGCGCGCAGGGAGATCTTCAGATCGCGCACCAAGGTGGAGAGGAGCCGGGCCCGCGCGTGGGTGTCCACCACCGCCTCGTCCCAGGCCTGCCTCCCGGCCGTGGAGAGAGCGCGCGCCAGCGCCGGGCGGCCCGAGTCGAGCAAGGCAAGATCGGCGCGGTCGGGCCCGGCGTCGAGGAGCGCCACCGCTCCGGGCGCGGGGCCCAGCATCCCGCGTTCTCCCAGCGCCGCCAGCGCCAGGGGGGCGAGGGTGACCACGCGCGGCTCCACTCCGGCCGCCGCCAGGGCCTCGAGGTGCTCGCGCAGATCGGACTTCTTCACCACCCCGACCAGCACGTCCGTCTTTCCCCCCGACTGCCCGAGGATGGCCGCGTCCCAGACCACCTCCGCCAGGTCGAAGGGGATGGCGCCTTCCACCTCCGCGGGAAGCACCTGCTCGATGCGCCGCGGATCGGTGAAGGGCAGGGTCACCAGGTGCGTGGCCACCACCGCGTCGGGCAGGGCCACCGCCACCACGTCGTCGGGGCCGAGCGGCGGGGAAAGCTCCAGCGCCTGCAGCCCCGCCTTGAGGCGCTCGGCGGCACTGCCCTCCGCCGGCAAGGGCGCAGAGCGCACGCCCTGCACGGCGAAGCCGCGGAAGCCGCTCTCCAGCGTCGCCACGCGCAGCGTGTCCTGCGCCCAATCGAGGCCCACGTTCCGGTGCATCAGTCTTCCTTCCAGTACAACAACTTCCCCAAGGCGTCGTCATATCGGACGACGGCGGTGAGCTCTTTCTCCACCCGGCCCACCCGGCCCGTGGCGGTGATGCGGAAGGTGTCGCTGGTGGAGCCGAACAGGTTGCCCGGGTTGCCGCCCTGCCGGGCGTCGATCTCCGGGCGGAGGCGGATGCCGTTGGCCTGGAGGATGGCGACGAAGTCCTGCGCCGACATCCCGAAGAAGGAGAACATCTTCCGCACCTGGATCTCCTGCAGGATGGTCTGCAGCAGCCGGGGATCGCGCAGGGTGGGGTCGTTGGGGTTGGCCGCGGCGATGAGGATGTTGGTGAGCATCTGCTGCGGGTCGTCGGTGTTGATGTTCAGCCGGGAGTTGATGTCGGGCCAGATGGTGAGGCGGTCACCGAAGGCGGCCATGTAGCGGTCGTTCACCCCCCGCACCATGTACAGCTCCTCCAGGCTGTCGAAGCGGCCGTTCTTCGCCACGTACGGCGGCTCGTAGCGGGAGTAGGCCGAGTTCTCGTCGCCGAAGCCGTTCGCGAAAGGGCGCTGGGGGTTCGTGGGGTCGAGGGCGGTGGACGTCTCGTCGATGTCGATCCAGTCCTTCATCGCCAGGATGACGTCGTCGCGGCGCACCCGGTCGCGGTTGGCGTCCTCCTCGTCGAAGATGAAGTCGTACTTGGGGTCGGCCATCATCGCCCGCAGCTGGGTGAAGACGGCCTGGGGCGTGTTGCCCACGTTGTCCAGCGCCTGCACGTTGATCCGGCTGTTCTCGTCGACGATGCGGGCGTGGAAGGAGCCGTCGAACCCGCCGAAGGAATGGCGGACCGCGCGTCGCTCGGCGGGCGGCGGCGGCAGGGTCGAGGCTTCGGCCTGCGCCTGATCGAGCCCGGCGATGTTCCCCGCGAGCAGGGCGCCGAAGGCATTGGAGTCGATGGGGAGGACCTGCCAGAGGCGGATGCCCAGGTTGTTGGCGGCCGGCGCGGCGGAGATGGCCTGCGCGGGCGTCCCCGTGGCCGGGGCGGGAGCGGGAGCCGGCTGGGCGGGAGCGCCGATGGCCTTGCTCAGCATCGCTCCCACCTGCCCGCCGAGCTGGTCGACCTGCTTCTGGAAGTGCAGGAGGAGGCGGCTGAGGTTGATGGCCGACCGGGCCAGGTACTCGGCGCGGGTCTCGTCGCGCAGGTTCTCCGCCAGCTTGAGGGAGACCCGGGACCCGTAGCTGAAGTCCACCCCGATGGAAGTGAGGATGGCGATGGTCACCAGGACCAGGATGAGGGCCACGCCGCGCTGGGGGAGGGGAGCGGAGCGCATGGTCAGAAGTCCAGGGGGGTTCCGAGCAGCAAGCGGGCCTGGGTGGACCAGGTCCGCTCCTTGCCCTGCTCGTCGCGCACGGTGAGGGCCACCCGGATGCGCGGCGGCACCAGGGCCCCTCCGGTGCGCTGGGGGGAATTGGAGTCCCACTCGTCGCGCCACTCCCGGTCGCGCGGATCCCAGGCCTGGACGGTGAAGCGGAGCACGTCCTCGGCCAGGAGCGCCCTCTCCCCGCCCCGGTCGGGCTGGTCGTCGATCAAGGGCTTCACCCGGCGGAAGAGGGAAGTCTTGCCGGAGTCGTCGCGGTCCAGGCGGTACTCGAAGATCGCCTGGTCCGACTCCTTGGCGTCGATGTGCAGGCGCTCGTGGGCGAAGGAGGTGATGGTGAGCTGCGCCTCGCTCCGGCCGTCCTTGAGGCGGAAGAAGGTGGGGCGCTCGCGGAAGCGCTTGTGGTCGTAGTGCTCGGAGAGGAAGGTCATGGAGGCTTCCCGGGCGATGCGCTCCAGGGCGCCACGCACCGTCTGGTCCCGCTCCTCGGCCCGCTCCACCCGCTGCTTGAGGTCGTAGGCGCTGTCGAAGGTCTTCCAGGTGAGGCCGCCGATCATGGCCAGCACCGTCACGGCGATCATCATCTCCAAAAGGGTGAAGCCGCGGGCTCTCATTGCTGCGCTCCCGGGCGTCCGGGGACCCCCGGCGACGGCTGCAGGGGAACGGTGGGGACCTGCTGCGTGGTTTGCGTCGTGGAGGTGGCGGGCGTCTGCCCCACCGACTCGGGGAGGATGACCACGATCTGCGAGGCGGAGACCGAGCGCTGGTCCTTGCCGTCCGCCCAGCTCACGGTCAGGCGGATCTCCCGCACGCTCTTCTTCAGGGTCTCGATGAAGGTGGTGGCCTGGGTCTGCATCACCCCTCCGAGGGGGCCGCCCAGCATGGAGCCCAGCGCGCTTCCACCGGCGGCGGGTTGCGGCCCGGAGGCTCCGCCGAGGAGCGATCCCGCCAGCGCGGAGGCGGCGCCGGCCAGGTTGCTCGCCTTGGCCTGCCCGGACTGCCCCTGGCCGGAGGCGCCGATGAGGTTCATGAGCTGGGCCGGGTCGAGCCGGACGTCGGGCTTGAGGATCTCCGCGCTCCAGGTGTAGCCCGCCGCGTTGTCGTCGGTGAAGTCGCCGTGCTTCTCGTCGTCGAAGTCGGAGAAGCCGTTCTTCTGCAAGTCCTCCTCGACGTCGAGCATCTTTCCCCGCAAGAGCAGGGTGGCCTCGGTGGCCTTGCGTCCGTAGGCGTGCATCGCCACCGCGCCCCCGTTCAGCCCGGAGAGGGCCACGAGGGAGATGGCGAGGATGGCGAGGGAGATCATCACCTCCAGCAGGGTGAATCCGCGCCTCATCGCCGCTGCCCCGGCGCGTCCGCGCGGCTGGAGACGATCTTCACCCTCCCGGTGAGCGGGGAGACGAGGAGCGAGTAGACGTCGTCGCCCTGGGAGAGGTGGATGGCGGCCTCCTCGGTGAGGCCGCTCGACCAGAAGTAGAGGAACGACTTGCCGGCCACGTAGCGCTCGGGCTGGTGCTGCACCCAGACGTCGGCGAACCGCACGGCTCCGCCCAGCTCGGTCTTGGGGATGTCGGGCGAAGGGGCGAAGGCGCTCTTCTGCTGCAGCTCCAGCTTCTCCCGCTCCTCCTCGGACATGGCGTCGCGCGGAGTCAGTTCCTCGTTGCGGCCGGCGATGCGCACCCCGTTCTGCGACCGCTCCCCCTCGCGGGAGAGGCGCACGTTGGTCTTGGCGCACTCCGACCAGTAGGCGTTGGCGTCCAGGTCCAGGACCAGCCGGCAGGTGTGGCCGCCGATGGCCGCGCTCCCGTAGAGCGCGCGCACCGCCCCCGCCAGCTGCCCGCTCTTCTGCCGGAGCTGGGCGCGGGTGACCGCGGAGAGGGCAGGGATGGCCACGGCCAGCATCAGCCCGGCCACCGCCAGCGCGACGCCGATCTCGATCAGCGTCATGCCCCTGTCCCGCCGCGCGCCCATCCTGCCGCTACTTCCCCGCCGTCGAAGGGCCGGCGGCCTCGCCCCCGTGGATGGCGATGTCGTCGCCGCCCCCCTGGGCCTTGTTGGGGCCGTAGGAGTAGACGTCGAAGCCCTCGCCGGTGCGCACGTAGGAGTAGTCGCTCCCCCAGGGATCCTTGTGCAGTTCCTTGAGGTACTTGGGCACCAGCTGCTGCAGCCCGTCGGGCCACTGCCCGGTCTCCACGTGGTACAGGTCCACGCCGTTGGAGATGGCCTTCAGGTCCAGCGTCGCGGTGCGCACCTGCGCCTCCTTGAGCTGGTTGAAGACGTTGTAGCCGATGGCCCCGGCGATCAGCCCGAGGATCACCAGCACCACCATGATCTCGATCAGCGTCATGCCCCGCGCCGGCTTGGGTGCGCGCGCAAACGATTCCAGAAGCTTCCTTCTCCATTCTGCGAGCATGGATTTCTCCTCAAGGGTTGGGGACGACGTGGAGCACGTCGTCCGGGCTGCAAAGGTCGCGATCGGGACCGGCGGAAACGATCGCGATGCCGCCCTCACCGCGATAGAGAGCGTAATTGCGACCCCAAGGGTCAGCGTGCAGGTCCTTCAAGTACTGCGGGAGACCGAGGAGGAGGCCCTTGACCAAGGTGGCGTTCGTGACCTTGCGCTCGTGCAGGACGATCTGCATGCGCCCTCCTACTTCGGCACGAACGTGTTGAGCTGCATGATGGGCATGAGGATGGAGAAGACGATGAACGCCACCCCGCCGCCCATGCAGACGATCATCACCGGCTCGAGCAGCGAGGTGAGGGCGCCGATGCGCATCTCCACCTGCGCCTCGTAGCTCCTGGCCACGTTCTGCAGCATCTCCTCCAATTGCCCGCTGCGCTCGCCGATGGCGATCATGTGGTAGACGAGCGGCGGGAACTGGCCGGAGCGCTTCAGCGGCGCGGCGATCGATTCGCCCTCGCGGATGGAGTCGCGCGCGTGCTCGATGACGTCCGCGAGCAGGGTGTTGCTCACCACGTTCTTGACGATGTCCATGGCGGTCAGGAGCGGGACGCCGCTGGCCAGCAGCGTGGCCAGGGTCTTGGCGAAGCGGGAGAGGGCCAGCATGCGGGTGAGCTCGCCGAACACCGGGGCGCGCAGCTTGGCCCGGTCCCAGCGGGCGCGGCCCCTGGGCGACTTCACCCAGCGGCGGATGCCGAACACGATCAGGGGCAGGGAGACGAGGATCACGTACCAGTAGTCGCGGGCGAAGGAGGAGACGGCGATGAGGATGCGCGTGGTCCAGGGCAGGGCCACGTTCATGTCCTCGAAGATCTTGGTGACCTTGGGGATCACCACCACGAAGAGGATGCTGACGATGGCGATCCCCACCACCAGCATGATGGCCGGGTAGAGCATGGCGCCGATGATCTTGTTGCGCAGCTGCGCCTGGGCCTCGGTGAAGTCGGCCAGCCGCACCAGCACCACGTCCAGGGCGCCAGAGCTCTCGCCGGCGCGGATCATGTTCGAGTACAGGTCGGAGAAGACCTTGGGGTGCTCCTGGAGGGCGTCGGCGAGCGAGGAGCCCTCGTTCACCTTCTGCTTCACCACCCCCATGATCCGCTTCAGCCGGGGCTGCTCGATCTGGTCCACCAGGGCGGTGAGCGCGTCCACCAGGGGGATGCCCGCCGCGATCAGGGTGGCGAGCTGGCGGGTGGCGATGGCCAGGTCCTGGGCGGAGACGCCGGTGAAGCCCAGCATCGCCCCGACGTCCACCTCGCGGGCCAGGCCGGTCTTCTGCTCGCCCACCACCGCCCCGGCCTCGGCGGCCCGGGCCTCGGTGAGGTAGACGCCGTCCTTGCGGAGGATCTGGCGGAGCACCTTGCTGCTCTCCGCGTCGCGGATCCCCCGGACGTTCTTGCCGGCCTCGGTGAGGCCCGTGTACTCGAAGACGGGCATCTTTCCTCTAGGAGATGTCCTCCTGGGTGACGCTGAGGACCTCGGCAACGCTGCTGATGCCGCGCAGCACCTTCTGCGCGCCGTCGTCCATCAGCGTGCGCATGCCCTTGGAGACCGCCTGCCGCTTGATGGTGCCGCTGTCTACGTTCTTCAGCACCAGTTGCCGCAGGTCGTCGTCCAGGAGCATCATCTCGTAGATCCCGGTGCGCCCCCGGTAGCCGGTGTGGTTGCACTGGTCGCAGCCGGCGGGCTTGTAGAGCATCCCGCCGCTTCCCTCCCGCACCTCCTCCGGGGTGAGCCCGATCTCCTTCAGCTCCTCGGGAGTGGGGAAGTAAGGCATGCGGCAGTCCTTGCACAGCACCCGCACCAGGCGCTGGGCCAGCACCCCCATCAGCGAGGAGGCGACGAGGAACGGCTCCACCCCCATGTCCACCAGGCGGGTGACCGCCCCGGCGGCGTCGTTGGTGTGGACGGTGGAGAACACCAGGTGGCCGGTCAGCGAGGCCTGGATGGCGATCTCCGCCGTCTCCAGGTCGCGGATCTCGCCCACCATGATCACGTCCGGATCCTGGCGGAGGAAGCTGCGCAGCCCATTGGCGAAGGTGAGCTCGATCTTGGGATTCACCGCCGTCTGCGAGATCCCCTGGAGCTGGTACTCCACCGGGTCCTCGATGGTCATGATGTTCAGGTCGGGCCGGTTGATCTTGCTCAGGGCGGCGTAGAGGGTGGTGGTCTTGCCCGATCCGGTGGGGCCGGTGACCAGCACGATCCCGTGCGACTTGTGGATGAGCGACTCCATGATGCGGAGCTGCTCCTTGTCCATCCCGATCTCCACCAGGTCGAGGAGCACGGTGCTCTTGTCGAGGAGGCGCATCACCACCCGCTCCCCGAACACGGTAGGGGTGGTGGAGAGGCGAATGTCGATGTCGCGCCCGGCCAGCTTCACCCGGATGCGGCCGTCCTGGGGGAGGCGCTTCTCGGCGATGTTCAGCCCGCCCATGATCTTGACGCGGGAGATGATGGAGTTCTGGAAGCGCTTGGGCGGGCGGATCACCTCCTGCAGCACCCCGTCCACCCGGAAGCGCACGCAGATGTCCTTCTCCTGCGGCTCGATGTGGATGTCGCTGGCCCGCTCCTTGGCGGCGCGGAAGAGCAGCGAGTTGACCAGGCGGATGATGGGCGCCTCGTCGCTGGAGTCGAGCAGGTCCTGCGGCTCCTCCAGCTCGTGGGCCACCAGGTCCAGGTCGCCGGCCATGTCGCCGACCAGCTGCTCCGCCTCGTTCTTCGCCCGGTCGTAGACGGAGTTGATGCAGTCGAGGATCGACTGGGTGGGGACCAGGAGCGGCGAGACGGAGGCGCCCAGGAGCATGCGCACGCTGTCCATCGCTCCGGTGTCCAGCGGGTCGGCCACGGCGGCCAGCACGTGATCCCCGTCCATGCGCAAGGGGAGCAGGCGGGCCTGCTTGGCGAAGTTGATGGGCACCTTGGCCACCAGCTCCTGCGAGACCTCCTCGGTGGAGAGGCGCATCTGGTAGGGCAGCTCGAGCTGCGCGGCCAGGGCCTTGAGCACCTGCTCCTCGGAGCAGGCCTTGAGCGAGACCAGCACCTCGCCCAGGCGGCCGCCCCGCTCCGCCTGCGCCGCCAGGGCCTCCTCCAGGCGATCGCGGGTGATCGCCTGCTGGGCGAGGAGGATCTGGCCCAGGGGCAGCCCGGAGAGGCTGCGCGGAGCGGTCTCCGCGGCAGTCCGGGCGAAGGCGGGTGAGGTTTCTTCCATCGGCGGTCAACCCTGGGGCGGAGTCTTCTGTTCCGCCCCGTCCTCCGGGTTCTGTTGCTGCTGCTCGGGCGCTTGCTGCTGGGGTTCCGGCGTCTCCGGCTTCTCCTCCGGCTGCGCGCCTTCCTGGGCGGGAGCGGGCGACTGGGGCGGCAGCTGCACGCCCGGCGCCGGCTCGCCCTGGCGCTCGGCGGGCTGCGGGGCGGGGGAGGGAGCGGACGCCGGCGGGTTGTGTCCCTTGTCCATCTCGGGCGGGACGTAGCGCTGCTGGGGGCGGATCACCCGCTCGTCGGTGGTCCCGGGGCCCCCGTTCTCGTAGCGGTTCAGCTCCTGGTTCACGCCTCGGCGGACCCGGGCCAGGGGACCCGGCTTGCGCTCGTAGTCGATGTTCGCCTCGTACTGCGCGTCCTCGCCGTAGAAGCGCTTCACGAACTCGGACCGCTCGGCCATCTTCCGCTCGAAGATGCGCCGGTAGTCCGACTGGTCGCGGATGATGTAGGGGGTGAGGAAGAGGAGCAGGTTGGTCTTCTGCTTCTTGGTCGACTCGTTGCGGAAGAGCCAGCCGACCACAGGCAGCGACCCCAGCACCGGCACCTTCTGCACGTCGCGGATGCTCCGCTCCTGGATCAGGCCGCCGATCACCACCGTCTCCTGGTCCTTGGCAACCACCGTGGTCTTGGCGCTGCGCTTGGAGGTGGTGGGCCCCAGGATCTTGTCGACGCTGGCGATCTCCTCGGTCTGCTCGTCCACGTCCAGCCGGACGTAGTCGCTCTCGTTGATCTGCGGCTTGATGCGCAGGCGCAGCTCCACGTTCTGCCGCTGGATGGGGGCGTAGAGCGAGTTGAGGCCGCCCAGCCCCACCAAGGAGCCTACCGCGGCGCTGGTGCCCGTGCCGGTGGTGGTGGTGGTGCCGGTGCCGCCCAGGGCGGTGAGCGCGGAGGCGCCGGGCGCGTACGCCGCCTGGAAGGGGACGTTCTGCCCCACCGTGATCTCGCCCTCGGTGTTGTCGGTCATGATCACGTGCGGGGTGCTGATCACGTTCACGTCGCTCGAGGTCTGCAGCGCGTTGACCAGGATGGCGAAGGAGGGCAAGGAGACGTTCAGGCCCGGGACGGTGATGGGCGGACCTTGCAGGCCGGCGAGGAAGCCGCCCAGCGATCCCAGGGAGGAGATGCCGCCGATGGAGCTGAGGCCGCCCAGCTCGCTGCCCACCACCAGGGGCGCGTCGCCGCGCGCGCCGCGGAAGCTGACGTCGTTGATCAGGGTGCCGCCGTGCATGGAGACGCCCAGGTCGAGGTCGTTCTCCAGGTCCACCTCCATGATCACCGCCTCGACGAAGACCTGGCGGCGGCGGATGTCCAGCCGCTCCACCACCTTGACCAGGTTGCGGTAGTCGGCCTGGGAGGCGATCACCACCAGCGAGTTGGTGTTCTTGTCGGCGGTGATCTTCACCTCGCCGCTGAAGAGGTCGGCGCTCACCGCCCCCCCGGCCTGCGCCGCCGCGCTGGCGGGGGCCCCGCCCATCAGGCTGCCCACCGTGGGCGGCCGCCCCCCGGGAGCGCTGCCGGTGGTGTGCCGGCCCTGGGCCAGCGCCTGCAGCGTGGAAGCCACGTCCTCCGCCTTGGCGTTCTCCAGGTAGTAGACGTGCACCCCGCCCTCGCCGGCGGGGACGTCGAGCTGGCGGATGAGGGCCAGCACCCGGTTGAAGGAGCGCGCCCCGGCGATCACGATCAGCTTGTTCGTCCGCTCCTCGGGGATGATCTTCCCGATCTGCACCGGGCCGGTGGTGGTGGACCCCACCGGCTGCCCGGGCACGGCGATGGGCTGCCCGGGCTGCACCACCGGCTCCGCCACCCCCAGGTGGCGGATTGCGGTGCCCCGGCCGGTGGCCTGGGCGGTGAAGATCTCGGTGAGCTTCTGGGCCAGTTCCTGTGCTCCGGCGTACTGCACGGAGACGATGTGGATCTCCTCGGACCCCCCGGGCTGGTCGAGCTGGGAGACCAGCTTCTCCAGCCGGCGCATGTTCAGCCCCAGGTCGCTGATCACCAGGGTGTCGGGGGGGAAGATCTGGAAGTCCGAGTCGCGCGAGGTGAACTGGTTCAGCACGTTGCGCATCTGGTCGGCTTCCACGTAGCGGAGCTTGAAGAGCTTGGTGACCATCTGCTCGGTGGGCGGCGGCTCCTGTCCCCGCTCCAGGTAGATGGGGACGTTGGCGCGCGAGGACTGCTTCTTCTCCACCAGCTTCCAGTACTTCCCCACCGGGTAGACGGCCCAGTTGTTGGCGTCCAGGGCGGCCACGAACACGTTCCAGACGTCGTCCGCGGGGATGGGCGAGTTGGAGAGGATGGTGATCTTCCCCGAGACCCGCTCGGGGAGGATGAAGTTGCGCTGGGTGAACTGGCTGACGAACTGGATCACCTCGGTGAGGTCGCGCTTGTCGAACGACATCACCACCGTGCTCGCCCGGCTGTGGATCTCCTTCTTGTTCACCGGGGCGGTGGCCGGCGGCTCGGTGTCGCGCGTCGGCTTCTGCGCCGGAGTGGCGGGCGCCGCCGGCTGCGCCTGCCCCCTGGAGGGCGGGCGGGGCGTGAGCTGGCCGGGGCGGCGGGGCGGCTGCGCCGAAGGCACCGTCTGCGCCAGCGCCGTTGCCGCGGCGAGGACGGCGGCCAGGGGGATGAGGAGAGCCCAGCGCTCGTGGTGCACGAAGATCTCCCGGGTCATTCGATGGAGTACGTCTTGCGCAAGGTCTCGCCGCGACGCTCCAGCTCGATCTCGATCCGGCTGGCGTCGCGCAGCTTCTGGTAGATCTCCAGCGCCTTGTCCGGGCTGTTCATCTCGTACCCGTTGATCCGCCGGATCACGTCGCCGTTCTGGATGCCGATCCTGGCGTAGAGCGAGTCGGGGACGATGGAGAAGAGCTTGAACCCGTTGGCCACCCCGTTCTTGAACGAGGGGACGATGCGCGCCTTGGTGGCCAGGTCGGAGAGGTTGGTGAGGGCGTTGTTGATCTCGTTGCGCGCCACCACGTACTGGTTCTCGGAGAGCTGCCGCACCCCTTCGCCCCCGCCGGCCTGGGGCAGCACCTGGCCGGGGATGG
>DATKAG010000004.1:0-18250 GCA_035498355.1 Myxococcales bacterium
CTCCCGCTGCTCGCGCAGGAGCAGCGGCCGCCCCTTCACCAGGCCGATGCGCACGTCGACGTCGTGGAGCTGGCCCAGCGACGCCTGCAGCGCCTTGAGATCGGCCAGAAGGCGGGGAAGGGCGGCCGGCAGCCGGTCCTCGCCCATCTCGATCAGGTACCGGGCCTGCTTCACCGCGATGCGCGCGCGATGCAGGGAGCGGGGCGCGGGCTTCGAGCGGGCGCGCTCCAGGCGCTCCTCCAGGCGCCCGAGGCTCTTGCGCACCACCTTCCTCGCCCTCTTGCGCCGGAGCGCGGTCGCCTGCGCCCCGGCCTCCAGCAGGGCGGGCATCGCCCTGCCGTTCCAGCTCCGCAGCGCGGCCGCCAGCGCCCGCTCCGCCCTCCGCAGGCGCGCCTTTCTCTGCCGGGTGAGTGCGGCGTCCCGCTTCCCCAGCCAATCCACCTGGAGCTGGAGATCGCGCACCTCCCCCAGCGCGTCCTGCAGCTCCTTCACCCCCGGCTCCAGGCCGCGCAGGCGGAGCAGCCGCAGGCTCGCCCTCAGCCGCCGGGTCGCGACGCGCATGCGGTGCACGGCGTCGGGTTCCGGCAGCTTTGCCGCGTGCCGCTGGACTTCCTGCAGCCGCTCGGCGATCTGGCGGGAGGTCTTCATGCGGCGCGCACTATAGCAGCGGGCCCTCCGCGGCCCCGCTCAAGCCATGCGCAGGGTGCGCAGCGGCCGCAGCGTGGGGGTCTTCTTCACCTGGTGGGCCGCCATGCGCCGGAGGATGCCGTCCAGCATGCGCACCGCGTCCGCCACGTGGGGCCCCTTGTTGAGCATGACGCACTCCGCGCGCTCGCTCATGGCCGCGTCCGTGATCTCCGCCCGGGAGGGGAGCCCCTTGCGCGCCAGCGTCTCCAGCACTTGCGTCGCCCAGACCACCGGGACGTGGGCCGCCTCGCAGACCCAGAGCATCTCCTCCTGCACCTCGGCCAGCCTCTCGAATCCGCACTCGACCGCCAGGTCCCCCCGCGCGATCATCACCCCCACCCGGGGAAGGCGCAGGGCGGCGAGGAGGATGCGCCCCAGTTGCTCGAAACCCCGGCGCGTCTCGATCTTCAGGAGCACGCCGAGGTGCGAGGCCCCGAGGCGCCGGAGCTCGGCCTGCAGCGCCAGCACGTCCTGCGGGTCGTGGACGAAGGAGAGGCCCACCAGGTCGGCGTGGCCGGCGACGAAGGGCAGGTTCCTCCGGTCCTCGGCGGTGAGCGCGGGCAGGCGCAGCGCGCTCGCCGGCAAGTTGATCCCCTTGTCCGCGCCCAGGCGGAAGCCGCCCGGCCGCGCCCCCGTGATCTCCACCAGGGCCCGGTCGCGCGAGGCCTTCCGGATCACTCCGCCCAGCTTGCCGTCGTCGAACCAGACGGGATCCCCCGCCCGCAGCTGCGAGAGGACCTCGGGCAACGAGCAGGGGATCTGCGCCGGGATGCTTCCCTGGCCGGGCCTGCCCGGCTTCTGCCCCCGCCGGAGGATCAAGGAGTCCCCCTGGTGCAGCAGGATCCGCCGGGCGAGGGCGGGCACCTCGGCGACCGCGGCCCGCCTGTTTCCGCAACGCAGCTCCGTGCCGGGCTCCACCCAGGCGCCGGCCTCGGCCAGGGCGAATCCCTGGCCCTGGTAGCGGAGCAGGCGGGACTTCCCGCGCAGATCGCGCAAGCGGATCCGGTCGCCCTTCCCGAGCGATACGAGGAAGGAGGCCGGGGTCACCGGCAAGACCGCGTCGGCGGCCTCGGGCGTCGGGTCGCCGGGATTGCAGAGCCAGACGCGGGCGGGAGCACGGACGCGGCCGCGCTCGTCGCGCTGCGGGTGCCAGGAGAGCACTCGCGGTCCGGGAGCGATGGCGCCGGTGCGCAGCTTGGGGCCGGCGAGATCCATCAGCACCTTGCAGGGCCGGCCGGTGTGCTGCTGGGCCAGGCGCAGGTTGGCGATCATCCCTTCCCAGGCCTCGGGCCCGTCGTGGGCGCAGTTGATCCGCATGCAGTCCATGCCGGCCTCGAGCAGCTCGGCCACCAGGGCCGGCCGGGTGGCGGCCTCGGCCGGCATGGTCACCATGATGCGCACGGAGCGATCGGCGGACGCCGGCCCCAGGAGCAGTTCGGTGTTCCGTGCCAGAAGCCCGCGCGAGCCGGCCAGTCCGGCCGTGCCGGGATGGAGGAGCGGCGGGCGAGCCTTGCCGGAGAGGATGGCGAGGATGCGCAGGAGCTGCCCGATGCTCTCCAGGACGTGGCCTTCGCAGCGCCCCAGCGAGGACAGGCCGAGCTCCGCCAGCGAGTGCTGCAGCTCGCGCAGGTCGTGGCCGCGCAGCGCCAGGTAGTGGATCAGGTTGCGCGCGCTCCGCTCGTGCTGCGGCGCAGCCGCCTTCACCTCGGCCGCGAAGCGCGACTCGGCGTCCAGGGCATGGCCGCGGAGCAGGTCGAGACGCTCGCGGAGGTGCTCCGCACCGAGCTGGGACACAGCGCGCACGTCCGGGCTCCGCATGTCCACCTTGAAAGCAGGACGAGGGCCAAGGCGGCTCCTCTGCCGCCCGGCTGTCCGGGCGAAGCGTTTGCGCATCGCCTCGGGGGTCCGCGCCACGGCTGCACCGACACGCAATCGTCACGTTCATGTGACCTGGACGGTGCAGGCAGGGGCGTACAGTCCGCGGCCGATGAGCGTCACTGTCCTCGTCCGATTCGCGGTCCTGCTCGCGCCCGTGGTCCTCGCGCTGGGAGCCTGGGCCGCCGCCTGGTACTTCCTCTCCACCGAGAGCGACCTGCTGGCAAAGTAGCCCCCGCGGGGCCGGCCGGTGCTATGGTGCGCCCCCTCTCCAGCGGCGGAGGACGCGCATGCAACTGTACGTGGTGCGACATGGGATTGCGGTCGAAGGCAGCGACGGAATGCCCGATGGCTCCCGGCCCCTCACCGAGAAGGGCCGCCGGCGGTTCCTCAGGACCGCCCGGGCCTTCGGCAAGCTGGGGCGCAAGCTGGACCTGATCCTCACCAGCCCCTTGGTGCGCGCCGTGCAGACGGCGGAGATCCTCGCGGGAGCGAGCAAGCACGGCAAGGTGGGCGTCCTGGAGGAGCTGGACCCGAAGTTCGAGGCCCCGGCGCTCCGCGCCGCCGTCGCCGGGCGCGCGGGAAAGGCCGGCACCGTGGCGGTCGTCGGCCACGAGCCCCAGCTCTCCTCCCTGCTGGCGCTGCTCTGCGAGGTTTCCCAGGCGGACATCGACCTGAAGAAGGGTTCCATCGTCCGGCTGGACGCCGCGGATCTGGCCGAGGAAAAGTCCGATGCGCGCTGGTGGATGAAGGCGAAAGGCAACCGGGTGAAGGGGCTGCCCCTGCAGAAGCAGGCCAAGGCGCCGCGGGCCCCGGCGAAGGCCGCATCCGGCAAGTCGAAGCGCGCGGCGAAGCACCAGGCGCGCAAGCGCACGGCGGCCGCAATCCCGCCCAAGGCCGCGCGGCCGGCCACCGGCGCGGCTGTCAGCGTTTGATCGGCTTGCAATCTTTGCAAAGTTGTCACGCGGGCCGCCTTTTCCGTTGCAGAGAATCTGCGGATGATTCGCCTCTACCTCGTGCGCCATGCCGTGGCCACCGAGCCGGGAGAAGGCGCCCCTCCGGACGACGCCTTGCGGGCGCTCACCGCCCGGGGGCGGCGCCGCTTCCGCAAGAACGCGCGCGCGTTCGCCGGGCTGGGCGAGGAAGTGGAGCTGATCTGCACCAGCCCGGTCCTGCGCGCCGTGCAGACCGCCGAGCTGCTCGCCGCGGCGGTGGGCCACGACGAGGTGCAGGTGCTGGAGGAGCTGCGGCGGAGCGGCGGGGTGGGAGCGCTGCTGGAGAAGCTCTCCACCCTCCAGGTCCGCTCGCTGGCCCTGGTGGGGCACCGGCGCCTGCTCAAGGAGCTGGCCGTCGTCCTCAGCGGCATCGCCGTGGGCCAGGCGTCGCGGGTGCGCTTCAAGCGGGGAGCGATCGCGCGGATCGACGTGCGCAAGATGTCCGCCGACTCGGGAGCGCCCCGCTGGTGGCTCGCGCCCTCGGGCAAGCCGCTGCGCGACGGCCTGCCCCTGCACGACGACTCACCGGGGTGAGGCCGCACAGGCCAGCAGCGCCAGTCCCTCGAAGAGCAGGTGCGCGCCCAGGTGGCAGGTGAGGTCGGCGTGGTCCAGCGCCGGGCACACCTCCACCAGGTCCATGCCCGCGAGCTTCTTCCCGCGCAGCGCCCGCAGGAGCTGGAACGACTCGCGCGAGGTGAGGCCCCCGGGGACCGGTGTGCCCGTGCCCGGCGCGAACGCGGGATCGACCGCGTCCACGTCGAAGGACACGTACACCGGCCCTTCGCCCAGGCGTTCGCGCACCTCCAGCGCGACGGCGCCCATTCCCCGATCCTCGATCTCCGCCACCGTCACCTGCCGGGCCTCGTGCGCCCGGGCGAACCCGCCGTCGGTCAGCTTCCCCCACGTGGCCCGCAGGCCCACCTGCACCAGCCGGCCCGGGGCGATCAGGCCCTCGCTGAGGGCGTGGCGGAAAGGCGTCCCGTGGTGGTGGGGCGCGCCCCAGGTCTCCGGCGGGCTGGTGTCGAGGTGCGCATCGACGTGCAGCACCGCCAGCGGACCGTGCTTCCGGAAGAGGGCGCGGAGGACGGGGAGGGCGACGGAGTGATCTCCGCCCACCACGAAGGGAACCGCTCCCGCCGCCGCGAGGGCTTGCACCTCCTGCTCCACCGTTTCCCGCATCGCGCCGGGGTCGAAGGGGGGGAAGGCGACGTTTCCCGCGTCCACCGCGCGGATGCGCTCGAAGACGTCCACGCCCTGCTCGGGATGGACGGACTGGACGAGCGCGCTCACCCGCCGCAGGTGCCAGGGCGCGAAGCGCGCGCCGGGCTGGTAGGTGGTGCCCGCGTCGAAGGGGACCCCGATCAGCGCCGCATCCGCCTCACCCAGGGCGCGCGGGTCGGCCAAGGGAAGGCGGAAGAAGGGGATCTGGCCGGTGCGGATGTACTCAAGCGCGCTCTGCTGCGGCATCCGGGGCCTCCAGGCAGCGGGTGAGGAACTCGTGCGCCCTGTGGGAGAGCTCGAGGTCGCTGGTCCAGGCGGAAGGGACCAGCTCCGCCCCCCAGCGCAGGCGGACGCGGATGCGGTCGCGTCCCGCCACCGCCAGGTAGTGGGGCAAGAAGGAAGCGTCGCCCGTCCAGCTCAGGCCGGGCGACTGCCAGCGGATGGCCACCGGGACCACGGGCACCCGGGCGATGCGGGCGGCGCTGAAGCAGGCGGGCTTGAGGGGAAGGACGCGCTCGCCTTCGCTGGTGGTGCCCTCGGGGAAGTTGAGGATGGAGGCGCCTTCCCGCATCGCCCGGGCCATGGCCCGCAGCACGCAGGCGCCGCTGGTGGAATGGGAGCGGGCCACGAACTGCACGCCGCCGCGCTCGCAGAGCGTCCCGATCAGCGGCCAGCGCCGGACCTCCTCCTTGGCGACGGGCAGGGCGGGGGCGCGCGCCAGGATCACCAGGGGGTCGAGGTAGCTGACGTGGTTGCTGACGATCAGGGCCACGCCCGGAGGCGGATGCCCTTCCTCCTCCAGCTTCACCGCGTGCAGGTCGAGCAGCAGCCGGGAGATCTGTTGAAGCACGGTGGCCCGCGAGCGCAGGTCGGGGGCGTCTTCCAATGCGCGGAGGAAGGCCAGCCGGCCCGCCATCTCCGCCGCGATCGAGGCCGTGCCCACCACCCGCCGCACCTGCCGGACCAGCTTCACGCCACCTCTTCCTTGGCCGCGGCCAGCGTCGCCTCGTCGGGCAGGATGCCCAGGCGCTCCATCCGCGCCCGCAGCGCCTCGAAGGCGGGGCGGTCGATGCGGGAGACGATGCGGTCGTCGCCGGGCTCGTAGAAGTCCTTGCGCACCTCCACCTCGCGGGCGCCGAGCACGGCGTGGATGGCGCGGGCCGAGCTGTTCTCCTCCTTGACCGTGAACCAGCAGGAGTCGACCCGGTGGGCGATGGCGCCGATCAGCGTGCGCACCAGGCGCAGCGCCAGGCGGGTCCCCTGGAAGCGGGGAGCCACCGCCAGGGTGGTGCAGTAGGCCTCGCGGCCGCGGACGAAGCAGAGCACGTAGCCCGCGGGCTGTCCGTCGGAGAGGGCGATGAAGCAGGTGTCGGTGAAGAACTCGCAGCAAAGGCGCACGTAATAGGGGCCCAGCGTCTTCTCCCCGCCGGCGCCGAACACGTCGTCTTCCAGCCGCATCAGCGGCGCGAAATCCTCCGAACGGAGCGGGCGGATTTCCCAGCGAGCCATTTGCACCTCCGGGAACGCGTTTGCAATCCATTAGCAAACGCGGGTGACGTCCCGGTGGAGCGGCGGCAATAAATTGCGTCAGCGCAGTGGCAAGATGCGCTCGACCAGCGGCCAGCTCTCGCCGGCGGTGACGTGCAGGTAGCGCCCGGACGTGCCGCGATGGAGCGCTTCCCGCGGAATGGTAAGCGAAGCTGCGCCGGCGGCGTCGGCCGAAAGGCCGGCGTGGAAGACGCGGGTGAAGTCGTCCACGTCGAGCCAGACCTCGACGCGCGCCCCGCCGGCGGGCTTGCCGTCGGCCCGGGCGGCGCGGAGGTCGAGGTGCAGCCCGGCCTGCCCTTCGCTGGTGACGGCGGCGAGCGCCCAGAGGTGGGGGTCGCGGCCGCCGAATTCATCGTCGGGGAGCGCGTCCAGGGTGGCGAGCGCGCGCCGCCAGCGCGCCGTCGCCTGGGCGAGGAAAGGCAGGTGCACCTTGTCCGGCGTGTCGGCGCTGGTGTGGTACCAGGGCGTGTCGCAGGCGGTGGAGGCGCCCGGCACGCCGAAGCGGTAGAGGCCCTGGATGTCGGTGGGGATCACGCCGCCGAACATCGCCGGCACCATCTCCATCCCCACGCAGACGGGATAGAGCTCGTCCAGGGCGGTGGCGCGCAGCGGGCCCTCCAGGGCGCTGGTGTGGGCGAGGGCGCGGATGTCGTCGGGCCCCGCGCCGGGGATCTCCAGGTTCACGAACGCCGCGGTGGGCTCGCGCCCCTCGACCAGGTGCTTGCGCAGGTAGTCGTAGCCGCCGAAGAGGCCCAGCTCCTCGCCATCCCAGGCGACGAACACCAGCTTGCGCCGCCGGGGCACGCGCGAGAGCTGCGCGGCCAGCTCCAGGAGCACCGCCACCCCGGTGCCGTTGTCGGTCGATCCGACGTGCCAGGTGTCGTGGTGCGCGCCCACCAGCAGGGCGGGGCCCTCGCCCGGCAGGTGGCCGACCACGTTGTTGCCCCGGGCGGGTTCCAGCTCCGCTTCCACCGAGAGGGAAGCGCGGCTCCCCGACCCCCGGGCGGCGGCGATCAGCTCGCGCCCGTCCCGCTCGCCCACGCTCAGCGCGGGGACAGGCCCCAACCCGTCCTCGGGATCGGCGACGGTGCCGAGCTGCACCAGGTTCTCCGGGGCATGGCTGACGTGCAAGAGGGCCACCGCGCCGCGCGCCACCGCCTCCCGGTACTGGGCGCTGCGGTGGAAGGTGACGTTGCGCTCCACCAGGGCGATACGGCCCGCCACGTCGCGGCCGTCGTAGTCGGCGGGCTCGCCGCTGCCCACGTGCACCAGCGGCGCCTCGGCGGAGCCGCACCCGCAGTACGCCAGGGCCTGGTGCGCGATGGGCCGCTTGAGCGCCTGCAGCGAGGAGCGGCGCAGGGCGAAGGCGCGGAAGCGGAACGTCTCCGGGTGCACCTGTTCCAGCCCGGCGGCGTGGAAACGCTCGAGGAGGTAGGCCGCGCTGGCTGCGCCTCCCGCCGTTCCCGCGCGCTTCTCGCCGATGGAGGCGAGATCGGCCAGGGTCCGGGCCAGGCGCTTCTCCAGCGCCGGCCCGGCGCCGGCGAGCTCGATGACCGCCGCTTTCATCGCGCCGCATGTTGCGCAGGCGCAGGCGGGCGCGCAACCGGGGCGCGCAGACGTCACCGGCCCGACACCGGGCAGGGGTCAGGCCGGGAGCGGTACCGGCAGGAAGACATCGGGATCCGCAAGCGGGGTCCAGCAGGCCGGCGCCTTCGCGCTGCGGAAGGTGCGGAAGGCGCCCTGGAGTGTGGAGCTTCCGGCGCTGAAGATGCGCAGGGGGCGGGCGTCGAGGGGCCAGGGATTGATCTCCGCCGGGACGTGGCGGTGGCCGTGGAGCACGGCGTCGCAGAGCCCGCGGATGCGCGAGAGCAAGAGGCGCCCCCTGTCCAGCTCCCGCGCGTTGGGCCAGCCGAGCCAGGTGGCGAGGCGCTCGACGGGGTTGTCGTGCGCCAGCGGCAGCGGGTGGTGGTGCAGGAGCAAGACGGTCTGCAGGCCCGCCGGCGCCGAGAGCAGGGCGGCCTCCACGGCGCGGATGTCCTCCTCGTCCACCCTGCCGTGGCAGTCGTACCAGCGCCGGTTGTGCTCCCCCGTCGAGTCCAGGCGGACGACGAAGAGCCCTCCCCGCTGCTCGGCCTGGACGCGCGGTCCCTGCATGAAGGCTTCGCGCAGGTCCTCGCCCAGGCGGTCGTGGTTTCCGGGGACGGCGAGGATGCGGCCCGTGCGCAGGAGCGGGGCGAAGAGGTCGCGGAAGAGCTCCAGCTCCTCGCGGCTCCCCCGGTGCGTCACGTCGCCGGTGAGGAGCACCGGGTCCGCCGGCCCTTGCGAGAGCGTGCGGCAGAGCCGGAGGGCGGCGCGGTCGGCTTTGGGGCTCAGTCCGATGTGCAGGTCGGAGACATGGGCGAAGGCCGTCGCCAACATGCCTCACGACTCTCGCATGGACCGGTGTCGATCCCGCGGCGCCGCGGTGATTTGTGCGCAAACAAATCTACGCGTGCTGCGCGGGCTCCGGCCGGACGGCCAGGGAAGGCTGCAGCCGGTACCAGCCGCGCTGGGCCACCAGCCTCCAGACGCGGGTGCGCAGCCGGTCGCGGATCTCCCGGATGCGCTCCAGCGGCTGGTCGCTCGGATCGGGCACGTCCCAGATCTCGTGCGGCACTCCTTGCGGCGGCTCCCACCCGGCGCCGGCGAAGGTGACGACCAGGGTGGCCCTCTCCACCGCGGCCTGCTGCAGGAGGTGCGGCCGGCCCTCCGCGTCCAGCCCCACCTCGCGCATCGCCTGCACGATCTCCGGCGGCACCCAGAGCAGCGGTTGCACGCCCCCGGAGACGGCCCGCACCAGGGAAGGCATGGTGAAGGCGTTGAAGAACGCAGCGGCCATCTTGCATCGCGCGGCGTCGTGGACGCTGGCGAAAACGACGGTCTTCATCGATCGGCTCCGCGCCTGTTGGGGGGTCTGCCGCCCGCGGAATGATGACGTCGGCCCCCCCAGAAGTCCACCAGGCCTGCCGCGATCGGGGAGCAAGAACCCTGCCGGAAGGAGGGCGCACTCGCCCTCCCGCGCCCTCTCGGGAGAAAAAGCGCAGAAAATCCTGCGCGACCTGCATCCTCTGCCGCTGCAGATTTCCCGTCACACAATCGTCACACCCGCCCCGGCCCGGGCTGTGGTGTTCTCCCCGATCCCCGGAGCCCGGATTGGACGCCCAGGTGACCGCATCCCTGCCTCCCCGAGCCGCCCCGGCGGACGCGATCCTGCGCGATCCGGCCAACTTCATCAACCGCGAGCTCTCCTCGCTGGCCTTCAACGAGCGCGTGCTGGACGAAGCCTGCGATCCCTCCGTGCCGCTGCTCGAGCGCCTGCGCTTCCTCGCCATCCTCAGCGGCAACCTCGACGAGTTCTTCATGATCCGGGTGGCGGGGCTGAAGCAGCAGATCTCCGGGCACGTGGAGGAGACCGGGCCCGACGCCTTGAGCCCCGCCGAGCAGCTCCAGGTGATCTCCCAGCGCTGCCACGCCATGGTGGTGCGGCAGGAGAAGGCGCTGCTGGAGGACATCGTCCCCCGCCTGGAGTCGGCGGGGGTGCGGCTGCAGCGGGCCGATCAGCTCGCGCCGGAGGCGTCGGCGAAGCTCGCCGAGTACTTCCAGCGCGAAGTGCTGCCCGTCCTCACCCCCATCGCCCTCGACCCCTCGCATCCCTTCCCCCACCTGCGCAACAAGTCGCTCAACCTGGCCATCCAGTTCGCCTCCGATCCCGGCAACCGCCTGCGCTACGGGGTGGTGCCGGTGCCGGCGGTGCTGCCCCGGCTGGTTCCCCTGCCGCACGACGGGTACGTGCTGCTGGAAGAGGTGATCTCCGCCCACGTGCGCCAGCTCTTCCCCGGGATGCCCATCGAAGGGTGCTGGCCCTTCCGGGTCACCCGCAACTGGGACCTCTCCATCGACGAGGAGGAGGCGGAAGATCTGCTGGTCACCATCGAGCGGGAGGTGCGCCGGCGCGACCGGGGCGCCGCCGTCCGCCTGCAGATCAACGCCAACTCCGGCGAGCCCGTCTCCCAGTTCCTCGCCCGGGCCCTGCAGCTCTCCGCGGCCGACGTCTACCACCACCGCCGGCCGCTGGCCCTGCAGGAGTTCGTCCCCATCCTCCTCGGCCGGCCGGAGCTGAAGGGGCTGCACGAGGAGCCCTTCACCCCCGTCATCCCCGCCGCGCTGGCGGAGGCCGACCTGTTCGAGACCATCCGCGAGCGGGACGTGCTCCTGCACCATCCCTACGAGTCGTTCGAGCCGGTGGTCTCCTTCATCGAGGCCGCCGCCGACGATCCGGCGGTGCTGGCCATCAAGATGACCCTCTACCGGGCGGGGCGCGACAACCCCATCGTCCGCGCCCTGCAGCGGGCGGCCGAGAACGGCAAGCAGGTCACCGCCCTGGTGGAGCTGAAGGCGCGCATGGACGAGGAGGCGAACATCGTCTGGGCGCGCGAGCTGGAGCGCTCCGGGGTGCACGTGGTCTACGGCCTGATCGGCTACAAGACCCACTGCAAGGTGGCGCTGGTGGTGCGGAAGGAGCGGGAGAACCTGCGCCGCTACGTGCACCTGGGGACGGGCAACTACAACCCGGCCACCGCCCGCAGCTACTCGGACCTCTCCCTCTTCACCGCCCGCGAGGACCTGACCACCGACGCCACCGCGCTCTTCAACCTGCTCACCGGGTACTCGCGGCCCGCCTCCTGGCGGAAGTTCCTCGTCTCGCCCCTGGGGCTCAAGGCCGCGCTCCTGGAATTGATCGAAGCCGAAGGCAAGGCGGGCGAAGCGGGGCGGATCGTGGCGAAGATGAACGCGCTCGCCGACCCGGAGATCATCGAGGCCCTCTACCGCGCGGCGCAGGCGGGGGCGCAGATCGACCTCCTGGTGCGCGGCATCTGCTGCCTCCGCCCCGGCATCCCCGGGATCAGCGAGCGGATTCGCGTCAGCGGGGTGGTGGACCGCTTCCTCGAGCACTCGCGCATCTGGTTCTTCCAGGCGCGGGGCGAGCGGAAGCTGTACCTCGCCTCCGGCGACTGGATGCAGCGCAACTTCGCCCGGCGGGTCGACATCGCCTTCCCCGTCGAGGACCCGGCGGTGAAGGAGCGCATCGTCGGGGAGATCCTCGGCACCATGCAGGCCGACAACCAGCAGGCCTGGGCGCTGCGCACCGACGGCGGCTACGAGCGGGTGCGGCCGGGCACCCACGGCAGGGCGGCCGCCCCGCTGCGCAGCCAGGAGCAGTTCATCGCCCTGGCCCGGAGGGCGACGCTCACCGACGCCTCCCGCTCGCCCGCCGTGCAGACGCTGCTGGCTCCTGCCGAAGAGCCGCGCCGCCGCCGCAAGAGGTAGAGCGTCTTCCGAGGCTCGCTTCGGAAGCGTGTTCGCGCCTCCGCGCGAACAGGCAGCAACTGCACGCGGCAGTCCCGCGCCTGCGGCGCGGGTTCCCGCCCCGCCGCGAGAAATTTTCCACCCTGTCACAGACGTGTCACCCGCGCGCGCTATGCGCAGCGGGCATGACGAGGCAGCAGCAGGTGCTGGTGGTCGAGGACGAGCGGGACATCGTCAAGGTGCTGGAGTTCAGCCTCAAGCAGGCGGGCTTCGATCCGGCCGTCGCCTACGACGGCGAGCAGGCCCGTGCCTGCATCGAGCGGCGCATCCCCGACCTGGTGCTCCTGGACCTGATGCTTCCCGACGTGCCCGGGACGGAGATCTGCAAGCAGCTCAAGTCCACGCCCCGGACCGCCCACGTCCCCGTCCTCATGCTCACCGCGCGCGGGGAGGAGATCGACCGCGTGCTCGGCTTCGAGCTGGGCGCCGACGACTTCGTCACCAAGCCCTTCAGCGTGCGGGAGCTGATGCTGCGCATCAAGGCGGTGCTGCGGCGCCGGTCCCCCGAGGACCGGCTGCCCCTGCGCACGGAGGTGGGGCCCATCCGCATCAACGTGGAGACCCACCGCACCTACGTGGGCGACGAGGAGATCGATCTCACCGCCCTGGAGTTCAAGCTCCTCCTCTCGCTGGTCTCGCGCGCCGGCCGGGTGCAGCCGCGGGAGAAGCTGCTCGACGAGGTGTGGGGCCTCTCGCCGGAGACGCAGACGCGCACGGTGGACACCCACATCAAGCGGCTGCGGGAGAAGCTGGGCGCGGCGCGCGACCTGCTGGAGACGGTGCGGGGCGCGGGATACCGCCTGAACGATCCGGCGGAGGGATGATGGCCCTCTTCAAGCGCATCGTCCCCCTGCACGAGGCCATCTCCGTCATCCGGGGAGCGCTGGAGGGCGTGGACGGTTCGCACTTGCCGGTCGACCTCCAGGAGCTGTCCGCCAGCCTGCGGCGGCGCGAGATGACGGCCCCCTGGACGCCGGCCGATCCCTCGCCGCAGTCGATGATCGACGCCTTCCCCGAGCCCGCCGCTCTGGTGGAGCCGGGCTGCCGGTTCTTCGCCTCCAACTCCGCCCTCGACGGGCTGCTGGCCGGGCGGACGGTGGGGCGCACGGTGCTGCAGGCCACCCGCAGCGACGAGCTGAGCGAGATGACGCGCCGGGGGCTGGGAGGCCGCCCCGACCGGCGCGAGCTGACCTTGCCGGCGCTGGACAACCGGCTGGTGGGAGCGGTGGTGGCCCCGCTGCCCGGCGGCCGGGCCCTCCTGGTGCTGCGCGACCTCACCGCGCAGAAGCGCGCCGATGCCGTGCGGCGCGACTTCATCGCCAACGCCAGCCACGAGCTGCGCACGCCGGTCTCCGCCATCTCGGGCGCGGCTGAAACCCTGCTCGGCCTGCAGGTGGAGGAGAACGCCCGGCCCTTCCTGGAGATGATCGCCCGGCAGGCGGCCCGGCTCAGCCGGCTGACCAGCGATCTCCTCGACCTCGCCCGGAGGGAGTCGGGGCAGGGGCCGGTGGAGCTGGGGTCGCAGAGCGCGCTGGCGGTCTGCGAGGCGGCCATCGAGCTGGTGAAGGAGCGTGCCCAGGCCAAGGGGATCCACCTGGGGGCCGACGTTCCCGAACCACTCAAGGTCCGCTGCGACGCGCGGGCCCTGGAGCAGATCCTCGTCAACCTGCTGGACAACGCCATCAAGCACACGCCGGACTCCGGCCGGGTGACGCTCCTGGCCGACGCGGCTGGCGCCCAGGTGATGCTCTCCGTGCTGGACACCGGCCCGGGGGTGGAGGCGCGGCACCAGCAGCGCATCTTCGAGCGCTTCTACCGCGTCGACGGAGGCCGCGCCCGGCAGGACGGCGGCAGCGGCCTCGGTCTGGCCATCGTCAAGCACCTGGCGCAGCTGCAGGGCGGCGAGGTGGGGGTGCAGAGCGGGCGGGGAGGTAGCCGGTTCTGGGTCAAGCTGCCCGTGGCCTCCTGAGCCACGGAAACGGTGCCCTTTCGTCACACTGTTGTCACACGTAGCACCCTACAAGGAGCCTCCATGAAACCGACCATTCTCGTTGCGGGTCTGGCGCTCTCGCTGGCCGGCGCCGCCTCCGCCGACAAGCTCTTGATCAACGGCGCCGGCGCCACCTTCCCCTTCCCCATCTATTCCAAGTGGTTCAGCGAGTACAACAAGCTGCACCCCGACATCCAGATCAACTACCAGTCCATCGGCTCGGGCGGGGGCATCAAGCAGATCACCGAGCGCACCGTCGACTTCGGCGCCAGCGACGCTCCCTTGAGCGACGAGCAGCTGCAGAAGGCGGCGGGCCTGCAGCACATCCCCACGGTGATGGGCGCGGTGGTAATCGTCTGGAACCTTCCCGAGGTGAAGGAGCTGCGCATCCTTCCCCAGACGCTGGCGGACATCTACCTGGGCAAGATCACCAGGTGGAACGATCCGGCGCTGGCCAGGGAGAACCCGCACGTCAAGCTGCCCGACGCGGCCATCACCGTGGCCCACCGCTCGGACGGCTCGGGCACCACCAACATCTTCACCGACTACCTCTCCAAGGTCTCGCCGGAGTGGAAGGCGGGGCCCGGCAGGGGCACCAGCGTGAACTGGCCGGTGGGCCTGGGCGGCAAGGGAAACGAAGGCGTCACCGGCGTGGTCAAGCAGAGCGAGGGCTCCATCGGCTACGTCGAGCTGGCCTACGCCAACCAGAACAAGCTCCCCACCGCCGAGCTGAAGAACCATGACGGGCACTGGGTGAAGGCCACGCTGGCCGGGGTGTCGGCGGCCGCCGCGAAGATGCCCATGCCGGACGACTACCGCGTCTCCATCACCGACCAGCCCGGCGCCGACGCGTACCCCATCGCCGCCTTCACCTACCTGCTCGTCTACCGCGACCAGCAGGACACGGCGAAAGGCGACGCGCTGCTCAAGTTCATCTGGTGGGCGGAGCACCAGGGCCAGAAGGACGCGGCCGGGCTGGACTACGCGCCGCTCCCCGCCTCGGTGGTGCACAAGGTGGAGCAGACCCTGAAGGGAATGACCGTGAATGGAAAGCCCGTCCTCGCTTCCAGCAGGTGATCTGGCCGTGGCCCGCGAGCCGGAGCGCGCTCCCGAGAGCGCTCCGGCCCACGGCAACGTGCCCGACCGGGCCTGGGCCGTGCTGCTCACGGTCCTGGGCGTGGGCGTGCTCTGCGTCGCCGCCCTGATCGTCTCCGAGCTCTGGCGCATCGGCGGCCCGGCCATCGCCCACGCCGGGCTGAAGGACTTCGTCACCCGCTCCACCTGGGACCCGACGCGCGATCTCTTCGGCGCCGCCCCCTACATCTACGGGACGCTGGTCACCAGCGCGGTGGCGCTGGTGATCGCGCTGCCCGTCTCCCTCGGGCTGGCGCTCTTCCTCACCGAGATGGCCCCCGCGGCGGTGCGCTCCATCGTCTCCTTCCCCATCGCCCTGCTCGCCGGCATCCCCAGCGTGGTCTACGGGCTCTGGGGGCTGTTCGTGCTCGTGCCCGTGCTGCGCAAGGACGTGGAGCCGCTGCTGGGGAAGACGCTGGGGTTCCTCCCCCTCTTCCAGGGAGCGCCCATCGGGCTGGGCTACCTGGCCGCCGGGGTGATCCTGGCGATCATGATCCTGCCCACCATCACCTCCATCTCCATCGAGGTGCTGCAGACGGTGCCCGGCCCGCTGCGCGAGGCGGCGCTGGCGCTGGGAGCCACCCGCTGGGAGGCCATCCGCCTCTCGGTGCTCCCCTACGCCCGGGCCGGGATCGTGGGCGCCACCATGCTCGGGCTGGGGCGGGCCCTGGGGGAGACGATGGCGGTGACCATGGTGATCGGCAACTCGCCCACCATCCGCGCCTCCCTCTTCGCGCCCGGCTACTCGCTGCCGGCGGTGATCGCCAACGAGTTCGCCGAGGCCAGCGGCGAGCTGCACACCGGCGCCCTGGCCGCGCTCGGGCTGCTGCTCTTCGCGGTCACCGTCCTTTTGAACATCGTGGCCCGCCTGCTGGTGCGCATGTCGCGCCGCGGGCCGGCGAGGGTGCGGGCATGAAGTCCGTGGCCGGCCGCCGGGCCGTGAACCATGTGATGACCGCGCTCTGCGCCCTGGCCCTGCTCCTGGCGCTGGTGCCGCTGGTCTCGCTCCTCTGGCTGGTGATCTCGCGGGGGATCGCCGGGCTCTCGCTGGACTTCTTCACCGCCATCCCCGCGCCCGTGGGCGAGGAGGGGGGCGGGGTGGGGAACGCCATCCTCGGCACCCTCTACATCGTGGGCATCGCCTGCCTCATCGGCGTTCCCCTGGGCGTGGGCGCGGGCGTCTACCTGGCGGAGCGGGGGGACTCCCGGCTGGGCGACGCCATCCGCTTCACCGCCGAGGTGCTCTCGGGTGTGCCCTCCATCGTGGTGGGCATCGTCGCCTACGGCCTGGTGGTGCTGCCCATGCGGCGCTTCTCCGCCCTGGCCGGCGGGGTGGCGCTCTCGGTTCTGATGGTCCCCACCCTGGCCCGGAGCACGGAGGAGCTGGTCCGGCTGGTCCCGCATTCGTTGCGCGAGGCATCCCTCGCGCTGGGAGTCAAGCAATGGAGAACTTCGTTGAAGGTGGTGCTGCGGACCGCGCTGGGCGGGATCATGACGGCGATCCTCCTGGCGGTGGCCCGGGCCTCGGGGGAGACGGCGCCCCTGCTGTTCACCTCCCTGAACAACCAGTTCTGGAACTGGCGCGCCGATCAGCCCACCGCCTCGCTCACCGTGCAGATCTTCAACTACGCGGTGGCCCCGTACAACGACTGGCACGAGAAGGCCTGGAGCGCGGCCCTGGTGCTGCTGATCCTGGTGGGGTCGCTCTCCCTCGCGGGACGCCTCCTCTCGCGCAACCGGTTGCGGTGAACACCAAGATCGACGTCCGCGGGCTGAACGCCTGGTTCCGCGGCACGCACGCCCTGCGGGACGTGTCCCTGGTGGTGCCGGAGAACACGGTCCTGGCCATCATCGGGCCCAGCGGCTGCGGCAAGAGCACCTTCGTGCGCTGCATCAACCGCATGCACGAGCTGGTGCCCGGCGCCCGCCAGTCGGGGATGGTGCTGGTGGACGGGCAGGACCTGCACGCCCGGGGCGTCGATCCGGTGGACCTGCGCAGGCGGGTGGGGATGGTCTTCCAGCGGCCCAATCCCTTTCCCACCATGTCGATCTTCGACAACGTGGTGGCCGGCCTGCGCTTGAACGGGGTGGGCAACGGCCTGGGCGAGCTGGTGGAGAACAGCTTGCGCCAGGCCGCCCTCTGGGACGAGGTGAAGGACCGCCTGCACCAGAGCGCCCTCTCCCTCTCCGGCGGACAGCAGCAGCGCCTCTGCATCGCCCGGGCCCTGGCCATCGAGCCCGAGGTGCTGCTGATGGACGAGCCGGCCAGCGCGCTGGACCCCATCGCCACCGCCAAGATCGAGGAGCTGATCCACGAGCTGCGGGAGTCCTTGACCATCGTGATCGTGACGCACAACATGCAGCAGGCGGCCCGGGTCTCCGACGCCACCGCCTTCTTCTACCTGGGGGAGCTGATCGAGCACGGGCCCACCGAGCAGATCTTCACCAACCCCAAGGAGACCCGCACCGAGGACTACGTGACCGGGAAATTCGGATGAAAGCGCACACCGACAAGACCTACGATGCGCAGCTCGAGGACCTGCGCAACAAGCTCCTCACCCTGGGCGGGAAGGTGGAGACGGAGATCGCCACCAGCATGCGGGCGCTGGCCGAGCGCGACTCGCAGCTGGCCGAGCAGGTGATCGCCTGGGACCGGGAGGTGAACCGGCTGGAGGTGGAGATCGACGAGTGCTGCCGGCGCCTGCTGGTCCTGCGCCAGCCCGCCGCCAGCGACTTGCGCTTCATCACCACCGCCCTGAAGATCGTGGTGGACCTGGAGCGGATCGGCGACCTGGCGGTGAACGTGGCCGAGCGGGCCATCGACCTCAACCAGAGCCCTCCCCTCAAGCCGGTGCACGACCTCAACCGCCTGGCCGAGCTCTGCCAGAAGCAGGTCCGCGCCGCCCTGGACTCCTTCGTGGACGGCGACGTGGCCAAGGCCGAGGCGGTGATCAAGAACGACGACCTGGTGGACTCCGTCTACCACATCCTCTTCAACGAGCTCCTGGCCCTGATGATGGAAGACCCGCGCAACATCCGCCGCGCGAACAGCCTCCTCTTCGTGGCCAAGCACCTCGAGCGCCTGGGCGACCACGCCACCAACGTGGCGGAGATGGTGATCTACATGGTGCGCGGGACCGACGTGCGGCATCCGGGGAGCCGGACGACGCCAGCGACGGCGACGCAGTAGGGGAGGTGCCGAGCATGTTGGCACGGTGAGTTGCGTATCGTGTCCCCGAATTCCGGCGGACGTCTCAATGGCGCGTCAGCGCCGGCCCACCAACCTGAGCCGGCGGCGGCGGCGGTGGCTTCTCAAGGCTTTCCGGAGCGGCGCTCATCCAGTGCGCCGGCGCCTGCCAGCACGGCGATCCCGCACAGCGCCACGGCCAGGAGC
>DATKAG010000005.1:0-4747 GCA_035498355.1 Myxococcales bacterium
TCCGGGTGGAGCTGGACGAGGGGAAGGCGGCGGAGAAGGAACGGCGGCTGCGCAAGGAGTTTCGCGAGGCGCACCCCGGGGCCAAGGAGGCGGACCCGGGGCCGTTCCCCTGGCGCTCCACCGTGGAGGTGCGCCGTTACGCCGCCCAGGTGCCGCAGGCGCTGGTCATCCGCTTCGACGGCGGCGCCGCGCAGGCCGTGGACTGGCCGGCGGAGGAGCGCTGGCACCGCTTCGTCTTCGAGGGGCCCTCTCGCGTCTCCTCCGTCCAGCTCGACCCGGAAGGGAAGGTGCTGCTCGACCTGGACAAGCTCGACGACGGGCGCACCCGCGAGAGCCATCCCGCCGCCTCCGCCCGCTGGACGCTGGAGCTGAAGGCCTGGGCGGAGCTCTTGCTGGCGATGCTGGGGGCGCTTTGATCACGCCCGGCCTCTACCGGCGCTCGCTGCGCAGGGGCCTGCGCTGGCGCGTGCTCCTGATCTGGTGGGCCGCGCTCATCCTCCCCGGCGCGCTGGCGGCCGCGCCGGCCTTCGCCTTCCTCCAGGAGCACCTCGCTCACTCCCCGCGCGCTCCCGAGGTGGTCGCCTGGATGGACGGCTCTACCCTGATCGAGCTGGTCCGCCAGCTGGGCGAAGGCGGGGCGGGAAGATCGCTGCTCTTCGGGCTGGGGTCGGCCGCGCTGCTCTTGCTGGTCTGTTCGCCCTGCGTCGCCGGGGCGATGGTGGCCTCGGCGCGCACCGACGAGCCGCTCCCGCTCCGGGGACTCCTCGCCGCCGCCGGCGACCTCTACGGCCGCATGCTCCGCCTCAGCCTCGCCGGCTTGATCCCGCTCGCCCTGGGGGGCGCGCTGACCGCGGGCATCGTCAAGCTGGCCCTGAACGCCGGGCGCAAGGCGCTGACGGAAACCAGCGCCGACCGCATCCGCCTGGCCTGCGCGGCCGGCGCGGGCCTGATCCTCTTCCTCGCCCACCTCGCGATCGAGAGCGGCCGCGCCCAGTTCGCCGCGGACCCCGAGCGCCACTCCGCCCTCGCCGCCCTCTGGCGCGGGGCGGGGGTCCTGGTGAGGCGGCCTTTCCGCGCGGCCGCGGTGGGCGCGCTGGGAACGCTGGTCGGGCTGGGCCTCGCCCTGGCCCTGATGGCCTTGCGGCTGCGGATCCCGCAGGCCGGGGCGGGGTCGATGGCCCTCGCCTGGCTCCTCGCCCAGGGGGCGCAGGTGGCGATCGGCTGGGGCCGGGCCATCCGGATCGAGGGGCTCTCGGAGCTTTCCCGCGCCGCGGCCGCCGCCCGCGCCCGCCCCGCCCCGCAAGTCCCGGCGATCGGCCCCGAATCGCCGGAACCCCTACATCCGGCGCCAGGTTCCGCACCGGAACCCCCGCGGTCTGGCGCAGCGCGCTAGAATGCGGACTTTCCCAAGGAGAGCCTCCTCGTGCAGGACCGGTACGACCCCAAAGCCATCGAGCCACGCTGGCAGGATCACTGGGCAAAGAGAGACCTGTTCCGCGCGGGCACGCGGCCGGGCGCGCCCAAGAAGTACGTCCTGGCCATGCTGCCGTATCCGTCCGGCGAGATGCACATGGGCCATGCCCGCGTGTACTCCATCACCGACGTCCTCGCCCGGTACGCCCGCAAGCGCGGCTTCGACGTCCTCCATCCCTTCGGCTGGGATTCGTTCGGGCTGCCGGCGGAGAACGCCGCCATCAAGGAGGGCGTCCACCCGGCCGAGCGCACCCCGCGCAACATCGCCTCCTTCAAGGAGGACGTGCTGGCGCTGGGGATCTCCATCGACTGGTCGACGGAGATCGCCACCTCCGACCCCGAGTACTACCGCTGGAACCAGTGGTTCTTCCTCCGCATGCTGGAGCGGGGCATCGCCTACCGGCGGCGGGCGAAGGTCAACTTCTGCCCCAGCTGCAACACCGTGCTGGCCAACGAGCAGGTGGAGGAAGGCCGCTGCTGGCGCTGCGGTTCGGTGGTGATCGAGCGCGAGATCCCGGAGTGGGCGCTGCGCATCACCTCGTACTCCGATCAGCTCCTGGAGGGGCTGAACAAGCTGGATTGGCCCGAGCGGGTCGTGGCCATGCAGCGCAACTGGATCGGGCGCTCCGACGGCCTGGAGATCGACTTCGCCATCAAGGGCTCCCGGGGCAAGGCCTTCCGCGTCTTCACCACCCGGGCGGACACCATCTTCGGCGCCACGTACGTGGCGGCGGCGCCCGATCACCCGCTGGTCCAGGCCCTGGCCCCGGCGGGGAAGAAGGCGGAGCTGCAGGCCTTCGCGGAGAAGGTGCGCCGCGCTTCCAAGGAGCTGGGCGAGGGGGCGCAGGCGGCGGAGAAGGAGGGGCTGGACACCGGCATCCGGGCGAAGAACCCGTTCACCGGGCGGGAGATCCCCGTCTGGGTGGCGAACTTCGTGCTCGCCGGCTACGGCACCGGCGCGGTGATGGCGGTCCCGGCCCATGACCAGCGCGACAACGAGTTCGCCCGCAAGTACGGGCTGCCCATCCCCGCCGTGGTCCGCCCGGTGGACGATTCCGAGCTGCCCAGGGACAAGGCCTTCACCGACTACGGGGTGCTCTTCGACTCGGGCGAGTTCTCCGGCATGCCCTCCGAGCAGGCCCGCCTGGCCATCGCCGCGGAGGCGCAGAGGCGGGGCATCGGCCAGCCGGCGGTCAACTACCACCTGCGCGACTGGGGGATCTCCCGCCAGCGCTATTGGGGCACGCCCATCCCCATCGTCTACTGCCCCAACGACGATCCGGAGGGGAAGGGCATCCCCGTCCCCGACTCCCAGCTCCCGGTGAAGCTGCCGGACATCGACGTCCGCGAGGTGCTGACGGGCAAGGGCGAGCCGCCGCTGGCCAAGGTCACCTCCTGGGTGAACACCACCTGCCCCATCTGCGGCGGGCCCGCGCGCAGGGAGGCGGAGACGATGGACACCTTCGTCGACTCCGCCTGGTACTGGGCGCGCTACCTGGACCCGCACGACGATCGCGAGCCGCTCTCCCGCGCCCAGGCCGATCGCTGGCTGCCGGTGGACGTGTACGTGGGCGGGCCCGAGCACGCGGTGCTGCACCTGCTCTACTTCCGTTTCTGGACCAAGGTGATGCAGCAGCTGGGGCTCTGCGCCATCGACGAGCCGGCCCTGAAGCTGGTCACCCAGGGGATCGTCAAGGGCCGCGACGGCGAGAAGATGTCCAAGAGCAAGGGCAACGTGGTCTCGCCGCGGGAGATCATCGACCAGTTCGGGGCCGACACCGCCCGGCTCTTCATCCTCTTCGCGGCCCCGGCGGAGAAGGACATGGACTGGTCCGACGAGCAGGTGCAGGGACAGCACCGCTTCCTCGGGCGCGTCTGGCGGCTGGTGCAGGCCAGCCTGCCGAAGATCACCCTGGTGGACGGGGCCACGCCCGCGCCCGACGAGCTGCGGCGGCGGACGCACAAGACCATCCTCCGCGTCACCCAGCAGCTGGAGCGGCTGCAGTTCAACACCGCCATCTCCTCGCTGATGGAGCTCTCCAACGAAGCCGCCGACTGGAGCGGCGATCCCGCCTCGCTGCGCGAGTGCCTGGAGGTGCTGGTCCAGCTCCTCTCCCCCTTCGCCCCCCACGTGGCGGAGGAGCTGTGGCAGGCGATGGGCCGCACCGAGGAGCTGTCGCTCTTGCACTGGCCCGAGGCCGACCCGGCGCTGGTGGTGGACGACGCCTACCAGATCGCGGTGCAGGTGAACGGGAAGCTGCGGGGCGAGGTGCAGGTGGCGGCCAGCGCCGACGACAGCGAGATCCGGGAGACCGCCGCGCGCGATCCGAAGATCTCCGGCTGGCTGCAGGGGAAGACCATCAAGAAGGTGGTGGTGATCCCCAAGCGGCTGGTGAATTTTGTCGTCGCGTAGCCTGGCGCTGGCCTTCGTCCTCGCCTGCGGATACGCGCCGGTGCGCGGCCGGCCGGCCCAGGGGCTGCGGGTGGGCGCCGTGCGCAACGACACCGCCCAGGCGGAGGCGGGCGGGATCTTCGCCGCCGAGCTGAGGCGCGAGCTCTCCGCCCGCGGACGCCTCTCGCCCGAGGGATCGGCGGCGCCCCGGCTGGACGCCGAGCTGGTGGCGCTGCGCACCTCGCCCAGCGGCGTCGGGGCGGAGGGCGGCGCCGCCTCCTACCGGCTGGATGCGGAGCTGCGCATCCGCGCCGGGGACTACCAGGACGCGGTGCTGGGAGGAGAGGACTACCTGACGGGGGTGGACGTGCTGGGCACCGAGGCCAACCGCCGGGCGGCGCTGCACCGGCTGGCGCAGACGCTGGCCGCGGAGGCGATCGAGCGCTACGAGGTGAACGAGCGCTTCGGCCGCTGAGGCGCGCTACTTCGCCGGCGCCGGCGGGTGCGCCGCGGCCTTGCTCAGGCGGGAGATGCGCCGCGCCGCCTGCGCCTTGTGGATCACGCCCTTCGAGGCGGCCTTGGAGATCTGGCGGACGGCTGCCAGCAGCTCTTCTTTGGTCTTCTGCGCGTCGCCGGAAGCCGCCGCTTCGCGGAACTTGCGGACGCTGGTCCTGAGCGTGGACATGACGTGCGCGTTGCGGGCGCGGTGCTTGCGGGCCTGCCGGTCCTGCTTCTCTGCCGAGCGGGTGTTCGCCACGATGGCTCCGAAGGGGAAGATCCCGTTCCTGAAGGGCGGAGGCAGATAGCATCCGCCCGCCGGCCTGTCAACGCGGCCGGCCCGGGGAAAATGCTGGCGCGATCACAGGTTTCCCCCGGGGCTGT
>DATKAG010000006.1:0-5256 GCA_035498355.1 Myxococcales bacterium
GGCCGCCCCTGGGCGAGCGCGGGCCGGTACTTGCGCCTCTGCAGGGCATCCACCACCGCCCCGTTCATCAGGGGAAGGCCCTTGAGCACCTTGCAGGCCTTCACCTCGCCGGCCACGTTGACCACGCAGCGGACCTGCATGCTGCCCTCCACCGCCCGTTCGATGGCCTCTGGGGTGTACTGCGGGGCCGGCCCGGAGATCATCGCCGGCGGGGTCATGCTGGGGTCGAACTCGACGGCCGGGTCGTTGACGGAGGTGGGCAAGGGCAGGGGAAGGAGCGCGATGCGCAACCGGACCCGGCCCTTCCTCACCACCAACCCGGCGGGGGAGAAGGGCTCGAAGCCCTCCCGGGACACCGCCAGCGAGTAGACGCCGGCCGGCAGCAGGGTGATCTCGAAGGCCCCCTGGGCGTCGGTGACTACCCGCTGCTCGCCCAGGAGCGCCGGGCTGCGCGCCGTGATCACCGCGCCCGCCACCGCCTCGGAGGTCCGGGCATCGATCACCACGCCGGCGACCGCGCCGCCGGGCGCCTGCGCGAAGGCCCCAGCGCCAACCGAGATTCCCAGTGCCAGGAGCGACCGGCGCAGCGGTGCCATCCGCGACATCGTCACGGAAAACCTTAGCCGGAACGCCGTGCTCCACCAAGGAATCTGGAGCGGCCCCTCACTGGAGATGCGCCAGCACCGCCTTCTTCATCAGATCGGGCGGCAACAGTCCCTCGCCCAGGATGGCGTCGTGGAAGCTCTGGGCCGCGAACTTCTGCCCCAGCTCCTTCTCCGCCGCCGCCCGCAGATCGAGCAGGCGCAGGTAGCCGTAGTAATACGACGTCGCCTGGGCGGGCGCGCGGAAGGTGAAGCGGTCCACCTCCTCGGTGGCGAAGGCCGGCGACAGCCCCACCTCCTTCATGAGGAACTCGCGGGCCTGCTCCGGCGTCCACTTGCCCATCTGCAGCTCGGGATCCACGAAGGCCCGGGCCGCCCGCTGCAGGCGGAGCTGCAGGGAGATGAGCTTGCCGTCGTCCGGCATGTAGGGAAGGGTGATGGCCTCCGCGTACAGCCCCCAACCCTCCACGTTCACGCTGTTGAAGGCGAAGATGGCCCGGGCGAGCGAGACGCCGCCTTCCACCATGCGGGAGAACTGCAGCTCGTGCCCCGGCCGCGCCTCGTGCGCGGTCAGGGTCCAGGAGGCCGCGTCGTAGTTGAAGTCGTCGTACTTCTGCTCCACCTTGCCCGGCACGCTCAGGGGGAGGACGAACTCGCCCTGCTCGCCCGTGTTCCCGATCAGCCGGGGCGGGACCATGTGCGGGGCCGGCTGCTGGGCGTTCTCCGCCGGCGTGCCCAGGCGGATGCGGGCCGGGCGCCCGGGCAGGGTGACGAGCTTCTGCTCGCGGATGATGCGCTCGATCTCCTGCAGCCGCCGCTGGTAGAAGGCGAGCACCTCGCCGTCCGGGATCTGGCTCTTCTTCAGCTCCTTGATCACCGCCCGGTAGTCGGCGTCGGGCAGGCCCTTCTCCTTGGCCACCCGCGCGGCCACGGTCTGCATCTCGGACTGGATCTGATCGAAGCCCTGGTGGGCCCTCTGCGCCAGCTCCTCGCCGGGGATCTCCACGCCCACCTGGCGGAGCTGGAACTCGTAGAGCTCGCGGGGGAGGCGGAAGTCCTCGCGGGCCTTGGGGAGCACCTGGGTGCGCACGAACTCCAGGTAGCCCTCGAGCTGCTTGTGCAGGGTGGCCACCGGCTCCGCGCTGCCCTCGATCTTGTATTCGGCGAAAAGCTTGTCCACCCCGTCGATGAGGAACTGCGCGGTGTGCAGGTCGCTCTCCACTTCCAGCTTGCTGGGCGGGAGCAGGCCCTTCTGCAGGCCTTCTCGGGTTTCGGCTTCCGCCAGCTCCACCACCGGCCGGTAGCCGGACTCGAGCCCGGCGTACTTGCGCACCCGGGCCAGCGCCGACGGGCGCCGCTCGGCGGCGATCTGGGGATCGAGCAGCGACCGCACGCTGCCGAAGACCAGCCGGGGAAGGTTGGCGTAGGGGACTTCCAGCCGCTCCCGCAGCTCCGAGCCGCGCACCTCCCGGTCCGCCGAGTCGAGGAGCAGGGCCAGGTCCTCGAGCACCTCCGGATCCTTCTCCGCCTGCTGCCGCTCCCGCAGCGTCGCCATGGCCGCCCGCACCGCCTCCCTCTGCCGCTCCCGGTGGCCGGGGGCGAAGTCGGAGATGCGGTCGTCGATGCCGGAAACGCCCGTGCGGGCGGCGAACTCCGGGATGAAGCGGGCGCGCACGTCCAGCAGCACCTGGGCGTTCTGGTTGCTCTTCGCGATCCACTCCTGCCCCTTGGGGGAAGGGGCGGGAGCGGCGTGCGAGCAGGCGAGGAGGAGGACGAAAACGAGGGGAGAGCGGCGCATGGGTCTCCTCACTTCTTCTTCTTCACCGGCTGCCTCACGGTCTTGGCGGGAGCGGTGTGCTTCTTGCCCAGGAGGATGACCACGAAGCTGGAGTTCTTGCCGAACTGGGCCGAGGTGCCGATCCCCACGCCCACGCCCACCAGCTTGGCGTCGCCCACGATGCCCGACTCCTCGGCGAACTCCAGCGGGTCGGCCTTCACCCCGCCCAGCTCGTTGACGGTGGAGAAGAGCTTGTAGAGGGGCGCCTCGATCTCCGCCGCCTTCTCCTTGGGCACCCGCCCTTTGTCGGCCGCCATCTCCGTGGCGTACTTCTGCGCGATCTCCTCCAGCTGGGGATCCTTGGCCAGCGGCCCGGCCCGGGCGTCGTTGCGCCGGCGCTCGATGGCCTCGTAGAGCTTGCCCTTGATCTCCTCGGGGTTCGGGGGCGGGAGCTGCTTCAGGTAGAGGTAGGTGACCACCATCACCGGCCGGTTGTTGACGGGGGCCCCGGGGGCCACCCCGATCCCCACGTCGGTCATCTCGGGGTTGAGCGCGTTCGCCCGGTCGGAAGGGCTGTTGGAGAACCGGGTCCAGGCATCCTCCGCGTTCATGGCCTGGGCTTCGCTCACCAGGATCTTGGGGGCCGAGATGTCCGCGGCCTGCAGCCTCTTCTGCACCTCGTCGCCGGTGGTGCCCCGTCCCTTGGCCCGGTCCTCGGAGAGGCTGCGGGCCACGCCGGCGAGGGCCTCGTCGACCGCCAGCGGCTTGAGCCCCGCCGTCGTGCGATCCTGGTTGAGGAGGGTGGCGAGCTGCTTCTCGGTCTCCGCCGGATCCGCCGGCCCCGCCGGCTTCGCCGTGGGCATGGCGACCGCGACGGGCAGGTCGATCGCGCAGCCGATGGGGAAGTTCGCCAGCTGCACGTCGGCGCCTTCATGCTCCGCGGTGATGTTGACGATCATCCGCCCCGGCCGGTCGCCGCACTTCAGCTCCGCGGTCACCGTCTTGCCCCCGCCGGCGTCCGTCTTGGTCAGATTGCCGGTGGCGTCGGTGAACTGGACCTTGGGGTTGGTCAGGTTGCCCAGCACCGTCCCGGTGAGGGTGGCGCTCTGGCCCGGGTTCAGCTTCCGGGGCAGCGGCTTCAGGTCCAGGCTCTGGTCCTGCATGGCGATCACCACCCGGGTGAGGCCCTGTTTCACCCGCATGGTGACCAGGCCGTAGCGCGGGGTGCTGGCGCTGGCCAAAAACGTGCGGATGGGGGCCTCCATCATGGTGGCCAGGTCCTTCTCCGTGGCGCCGGAGATGGCCGGGCCGCGGGAGACCGTCTCCGCCGTGTTCACGTTGGTGATCACGATCCGGCGCACGGTCTGGGGCAGGCCGAAGTCGTGGGAGAGCACCGAGAGCACGTTCTCGGGGGGGATGTCCTCGTCGCTCCCCGGCCAGCCGAGCAGCGTGTCCGCCAGGGCGCAGAGCCGGCCCTCGGGCTCGGCCTGGGAGCCCAGGTCGTCCTGGACGAGGCCGTTGACGCCGCGCTCCGGGCAGGCGAAGGAGGGGTCGGGCCCGTAGTTGGCGGCGGTGGCCCGCGCGGGCTTGAAGGAGTCGTTCTCGATCACACCCGGCGTCCGCTTGTTGGCGGTCATGCTGGCGGCGCAGCCGGCGAGCAGCAGGAGGACGGCGGCGGGCGAAGCCGCGGCCTGGGCAAGGAGTCGTCTGGTCATTGCGAACCTCGATGGTGCTGCGCGGCAGGAGCAGCGGACGGCCCCTGCCCTGGGTGCTCGGCAACCTGCGCGGCCAGTCTCGCCGGCCTATCCCGGGAGCGTCAGCCGGATCTTGAAGGTGTAGTCGACCTCGACCGGCTGCCCGCGCAAGAGCGCCGGCGAGTATCGGCGCTTTTCCAGCGCCTCGATCACCGCCCGGTCCATGAAAGGCAAGCTCTTCAACACCCGGCAGTTGCGCACCACGCCCTGGACGCTGACGATGCACTTCACGATCATCAGGCCCTCCACCTCGCGCTCCAGGGCCTGCGCGGTGTAGACCGGATCCGGTCCGCCGATCTTCTGCGGCGGGGTCATGGTGTCGTTGAACTCGATGGGGCCCGCGCCCAGGCCGCCGATCTGGCCGCCGATCTGCCCTCCCACCACCCCGCCCACCACCCCGCCCACCACGCCGCCTTCCATCCCGCCCTCCACGCCCTCCTCCTCCTCGGGCTCCTCCTCGATCACCTCGGGCGGCTTCTCGTCCACCTTGGGGATCTCCTTGGGCTGGATCACCGCGGTGGGAGGGAGCTTCACCGGCTTGGGCCGGTCGGGCCGGGGGGTCTTGGGCTTGTGCCCGGCCGGGGGCGGGGGAGGGGGCGGCGGGGGAGGAGGCGGCGGCCGGAAGGTGACGGTGACCGGGGCCTCGGTCTGCTTGGGCATGTGCGCCCGGGCGTAGGCGAAGACGAAGGCCGCCGCGACCACCGCGGCGTGCAGGAGGACCGAAACGGCCATGGAGGCGCCGGTGCGCCGCTTGGCCCTGGGAGCGGTGATGTTGTCGAACATGTGCTCCTGCTGCCTGTATCGGAACGGAAAAAGGCGTGGAGACTTATAGAACAGCCCCCCTGTTGTCAACGCCCGGCCGGGGCCCCCGGATCTGCCGCTGTCCACTCTTCGGGCGAGGGCCCGCCTGCCCGGGGCGAACCCCCGCGCGGGGTCCCCCCTCACCGCCGCCGATGGTCGCCATCCAGGCGAAGCCGATTCGAGCGGATCGGGCGTGTCCTCCCTCGATGGAGGGGAGCGCTCCCCTCTGTCGGGAGGGCTTCCGCCCAGCGGGAGCCCTCCCGGCCACCCTTGACGATGCTGTCACAATCGTGCAGTCTCCCGCGGCATTTGGGCACCAACA
>DATKAG010000007.1:0-11880 GCA_035498355.1 Myxococcales bacterium
CCACCGAGGCGGGGGAGAAGGTGCGCATCTCCCGGCGGGCGGCGGAAGCGGACCTGGTCATCTACCTGAACGTGAACTTCGTCCCCATGGACGGGGGGCACAAGTCGGTGGGCACCGGCCTCACCGACTACCTGGGCCTGCGGGCGCACCACACGCCCCAGGCCATCCGGGCCTCGAAGAGCTACATGGAGCCGAAGCACTCCGAGCTGCACGGCTCGGTGGACCGCATCGGCAAGGTGATCGATCAGCACCTCAACGTCTTCCACATCGAGACGGCGCTGAACAACCGCATGTTCGACGGGCCCATGGCCTTCCTCGGCAAGCGGGAGGAGGACTTCACCGACGTGGACCGGGCCGCCCTGGCCGGGCTGCGCTGGACGCTGCAGCGCACTCCCCGGACGCTGCGGCAGAACGTCTTCCACCGCATCCCCGCCGCCTACGGGCTGATCGCCTGCGCCGCCGGACGCACCGAGCTGGCGCACGAGAAGATCCTCCAGGCCTGCCGCCGCCAGCTCTTCGTCAAGGTGCGCGGCCAGGCGGACATCCTGATCGCCGGCATCCCCTACATCAGCCCGTACAACGTCAACTCCATCCTCAACCCGCTGCTCGTGCAGGTGATGGCCTGCGGCTACTTCTTCAACATGAACCGGGGGATCCCGCTGGTGAAGAAGGGCGGGACGCTGATCATCACCCACCCCTGCATGGACGAGTTCGACCCCGTCCAGCACCCCAGCTACATCGAGTTCTTCCACCGCCTCCTGCCCGAGACCACCGACGCGATGGCCCTGCACATGAAGTACGAACGGGAATTCGCGCAAAACCCCTCGTACGTGCACCTCTACCGCAAGGGCAACGCGTACCACGGCGCCCACCCCTTCTACATGTGGTACTGGGGCGAGAACGGCCGCCAGCACCTGGGGCAGATCATCGCGGTGGGGACGGAGAACACGCACGTCCCCGAGCTGATGGGCTGGGAGCGCGCCGACACCCTGGCCGAGGCCATCGACATGGCCCGGGGGCGGCAGGGCCGGGCCGCCGGAATCACCCTCATGCACCACCCGCCGATGGTGATGACCGAAGTGTCGCTCCCCTCCCACGAGGGCGTGCGCCAGCTTCCCGAGCACGGCGGCGGGCCCGCCTCCAAGCCCGCCATCGCGGCGAAGGGAGAGCCTTGAGCATCGACCTGGCGAGCGCCTTCCGCGGGAAGGAGATCCTCGTCACCGGGGTCACCGGCTTCCTCGGCAAGGTGGCCCTGACGATGCTGCTCGACCGCTACCCGGAGGTGGGGAAGATCCACGTCCTGGTCCGCCCCCGCGCCGGCGGGACCGCGGACGACAGGTTTTTCGGGAAAGTGGCTTCCTCTCCCCCCTTCCGCCCCCTGCGCGAGCGCCACGGCGACCGGTTCGACGGCTTCTTGAGGGAAAAGTGTGTCGCCCTTTCCGGCGACGTCACCGACCCGTTGCTCGGGCTCTCCGCAGAGCAGGTCCAGGGGCTGCGCGGCCGGCTGGCCTGCGTGATCAACTGCGCCGGGCTGGTGACCTTCAACCCCAGCCTCGAGCTGGCGGTGAGCGTGAACACCGAAGGGGCGCGCAACGCCGCCGATCTCTGCCAGCGCACCGGCGCCACCCTGATCCACATCTCCACCTGCTTCGTCGCCGGCACCCGGCGCGGGCCGGTGTTCGAGGACGAGCCGCTCACCGGCAGCTATCCCAAGGCCCACGACCTGGACGAGGCCGCCCGCGTGCCCTTCGCCGTCGAGGCGGAGCTGAAGGACGTGGGGGCCCTGGTGGCGCGCCTGCGGGCGCAGGCCGACGACAGCGCCCTGGCCGCGCAGTTCCGCGCCGCGGCCGTGCAGCGGCTGCGGGAGGAAGGGCGGGACACCGGCGACGACAAGGCCCTGCGGCTGGCCGCCGGCCGGGAGCGCAAGCTCTGGCTCTCGCAGAACCTGGTGCAGGCGGGAATGGACCGGGCCCGGGCCTGGGGCTGGCCCAACACGTACACGTACACCAAGGCGATGGGCGAGCAGGCCATCGCGGCCAGCGGCTGCACGTACGCCCTGGTGCGGCCGGCGATCGTGGAGAGCGCCCTGCGCTTCCCCTTCCCCGGCTGGAACGAGGGCTTCACCACCTCCGCGCCGCTGGTGTTCATGGGCCTCAAGGGCCAGCGCGTCTTCCCCGCCACCCACAAGCTGGTCCTCGACCTCATCCCCGTCGACCTGGTGGCGGCCGGCATCCTCGGGGTGGCCGGGGCCGCCTGCGCCGGCCGGCTGGAGCGGCGCGTCTTCCAGCTCGCCTCGGGGGACGTGAACCCGTTCTACGTCCGCCGCTCGGTGGAGCTGGTGGCGCTCTACAAGCGGCGGAAGATGGACGAGCGGGTGGAGAAGGGCGAGCGCAGCGCCTTCGAGAACTGGATCGACACCTTCCTCGAGCCCTACCCGGCCTCCAAGGAGCTCTACCTCGTCTCCAGCACCCCGCTCTTCCGCGCCGCCACCAAGGGGCTGCGCAAGCTGATCGCCGAGCAAGGCGCGTCCTGGGGCGCGCCGAAGACCACCGCGCTGCTCGCCCGCGCCGACCAGGCGCTGGCCGGCGTGGACCGCCAGCTGGAGGCGCTGCAGGCCACCTGGGACCTCTTCCTTCCCTTCGTCGCCGGGGAGCGCTTCATCTTCCAGTGCGCCCACACCCGGGCGCTGTGGGCGGAGCTGTCCGAGGACGACCGGGCGAAGCTCCCCTGGGACCCCGAGGCCATCGACTGGCGCAGCTACTGGATGGAAGTGCACATGCGGGGCCTGGAGGAGTGGGTCTTCCCCGGGCTGGAGGAGGAGACCAAGGCGCTCAAGCGCGAGGTGGCGCAGCCCAAGGATCTCCTCGCCCTGCTGGCGGCCGCGCGGCACGCCTTCGGCCAGCGCGTGGCCCTGCGCTTCTACGCCGGCGAGGAGGGCGCGGCCGAGCTGGCGCGCACCCGCGACGACCGCATCACCTACGACGAGCTGGCGCGCTTCTCCGATCGGGCGGCGCGCGCCCTGCAGGCGGCGGGCGTGGGGCCGGGCGACCGGGTCCTGCTCATGTCCGAGAACCGGCCGGAATGGGCGATGGCCTACTTCGGCATCCTCAAGGCGGGAGCGGCGGCGGCGCCCCTCGATGCGGGCCTCTCCTTGCAGGAGGTGGAGAACTGCGCGGCGGCGGCGAAGGCGGAAATCCTCCTCGCCAGCCCCCGGGTGCTGGAGCGGCTGGGCCCCGTTTCCGGCCTGCGAGCCATGCCCCTTCCCGAGGCGCTGCGCGGCTCCGATCGGCCGGGCCTCTTGCCCTTGCGCAAGAGCGCGGGCGCCGACGAAGTGGCCTCGGTTCTCTTCACCAGCGGCACCACCGGCAAGCCCAAGGGGGTGCTGCTCACCCACCGCAACTTCGCCTCGCTGGCGGCGAAGCTCGCGGGGATGTTCGACCTGCGCGTGGGGGAGGGCGTCCTCAGCGTCCTGCCCCTGCACCACACCTTCGAGTTCTCCTGTGGCCTTCTGGTCCCGCTCATGCTCGGGGCGGAGATCACCTACCTGGACGAGCTGACCGCCGACCGGCTCTCCGACGCGCTGGAGACCGGACGGATCCATGCCATGATCGGCGTCCCCGCTCTCTGGCAGCTCTTGCACCGCAAGCTGACGCAGGAGCTGGCCTCGCGGCCCAAGGCGGTGGAGGCGGCGGTGCAGGCAGCGATGGCCCTGCACGGCGAGCTGCGCAACCGCACCCCGTTCAACGTGGGCAAGCTGCTCTTCTGGCCCGTGCACAACCGCTTCGGCGGCAAGCTGCGCCTGCTCGTCTCCGGCGGCAGCGCCCTGCCGGAGGAGGTGCAGAAGGCGTTCCACGAGCTGGGCTTCGATCTCACCGAGGGCTACGGCCTGACCGAGGCGGCGCCGGTGCTGGCGGTGACCTTGCCGGAGAACCGGCTGCGCAGCGGCTCGGTGGGTCCGGCGCTGCCCGGAGTGGAGCTGCGCATCGAGAACCCGGACGCGGAGGGCGTGGGCGAGGTGCTGGCCCGGGGGCCCATCGTGATGGCCGGCTACCTCGACGACCCGGACGCCACCCGCGAGGTGCTCTCGGACGGCTGGCTGCGCACCGGCGACCTGGGCCGGCTCGACGAGGAGGGGCACCTCTCCCTGGTGGGGCGGAAGAAGGACCTGATCCTCGACGCCAGCGGGAAGAACGTCTACCCGGACGAGCTGGAGGAGCTCTACGGCGGGACGCCGCTGATCAAGGAACTTTGCGTCGTAGGTCTGCCGGACGGGAAGGGCCACGACCGCGCGGCCTGCCTGTGCGTGGCGGCGAAGCACGAGGATCGGCCCAGGGTGGAAGAGCATTTCGCGAAGATCTCTTCCGGCCTTCCGTTCTGGAAGCGGATCAAGGTCCTGCACTTCTGGGAAGGCGACCTTCCCCGCACCGTCACCCGCAAGGTGAAGCGCCCCCTGGTGGTCGCCGAGCTGCTCCGGCTGGAGAAGGCCACGGCCGCGGCCACCCAGCTCGCCACCCAGCCGGCGGGGAGCGACGCCTGGCTCTTCGACCTGCTCGCCGATCTCACGCAGAAGCCGCGCGGCTCGGTGGGCGCGCAGAGCCGGCTGGCGGCGGACCTGGGCTTCGACTCGCTGCTCCTGGCCGAGCTGACGGTGGCGCTGGAGAAGGCGGGGGTGAAGGCACCGCCCGAGGGGCAGCTCGCGGCCATCGCCACGGCGGGCGAGCTGGCGCGGCTGCTGGAGAAGAAGGAGGAGACGGCGGTCGCCGCCCCGGCGGAGGAGAAGGACGCCGACATCCAGGTCCCCGCCCCGGTCGCGGCCGCGGGAAGGGCGGCCATCGGGTTCTTCCAGAAGGCGCTCTACGGGGGCGTGTTCGAGATCGAAGTGAAGGGCCAGGCCAACGTGCCCGCGCACGCGGCCTTCCTGGTGGCGGCAAACCACGCCAGCCACCTGGACGTGGGGCTGGTGAAGATCGCCCTGGGCGACGAGGGGCAGAAGCTCGCCTCGCTGGCCGCGCGCGACTACTTCTTCGACAATCCCTGGAAGCGGGCCTGGTTCGGCAACTTCACCAACCTGGTGCCCATCCAGCGCAAGGGGTCGCTCAAGGAGTCCTTGCACACCGCGGTCCGCACCCTGGAGCTCGGCTACCACCTGCTCATCTTCCCCGAGGGGACCCGCTCGCCCGACGGCGAGCTGCAGGAGTTCAAGCCCGCCATCGCCTACCTCTCCTTCGCGGCCGAGGCGGACATCCTGCCCGTCTACCTGGAGGGAACGCACGAGGCCATGCCCAAGGGGGCCTTCCTTCCCGACCCGCGCAGGCGCCGCAAGCTGATCGTCCGCATCGGCCCGGTGCTCCGGCACGACGAGCTGCGCACCGCCACGGCGGGGCTGGCCCGCTCCGCCGCCCACAAGGAAGTGACCCGCATCGTCCGCCTGGCCATCGAGGCGCTGCGCGACGGCAAGCCGCCCCCGGAGATCGGCAGCCCCGGGCGCCTGCTGGAGGCTTCCCGGTGAAGCTGCTGGTCACCGGCGCGAGCGGGTTCCTCGGCTCCACGCTGGTGCCGCTGTTGCAGCAGGCCGGCCACGAAGTGCGCGCGCTCTCCCGCTCGGGCGCCATCGCCGGGGTGGATACGGTCCAGGGAGACGTGCGCGATCCGGAGTCGGTGCGGCGCGCGCTCGCGGGGGTGGAGGGCCTCTACCACCTGGCGGGGCTGGTCAGCCGCGATCCCGCGGACGCCCGCCGCATGTACGAGCTGCACGTCGACGGCACCCGCAACATCCTCACCGCCGCCGCCCACGCGAAGCTGGGGCGGGTGGTGCTGGCCTCCTCCTCGGGCACCATCGGCGTCTCGCGCGTGCGCCGGGTGGCGACGGAGGAGGACGGCTACCCCATCGAGGCAGTGGGCCGCTGGCCCTACTACCTGAGCAAGATCTACGAGGAGAAGATCGCCCTGGAGTTCGCCCGCCGCGGGCTGCCGGTGGTGATCCTCAATCCCTCGCTCCTGCTCGGCCCGGGCGACGCGCGCATGTCCTCCACCCAGGACATCTTCCGCTTCCTCATGGGCCGCATCCCGGTGATGCCGCGCGGCGGGATCTCCTTCGTGGACGTGCGCGACGCCGCCCAGGCCTTCGCCGCCGCGCTCACCCGGGGGAACGTGGGCGAGCGGCACCTGCTGGGCGCGGCGAACTGGGAGTTCGAGGAGTTCTTCGCCCGGCTGGGGCGCATCGCGCATCGCCCGCCGCCGCTTTGGCGCATGCCCTCCCCCGTGAAGGTGGCCGCCGCCCACTGGCTGGAGAAGAGAGCGCGCGAGCGCGGCCGGGAACCGGACCTGCCGGCCAGCGACGTGGAGATGGGGGAGTGCTGGTTCTTCATCGATTCCCGCAAGAGCGAGCGGCTGCTCGGCTTCCACCCGCGCGACCCGGTGGCCACGCTGGCGGAGACGGTGCGGTACGTGCGGCAGCATTTTTTGGCGAAGGGCGCCTGATGCCGGGTCCCTCGTTCTCCTGCATGCAGCATCATTCCCATTCCACGGAAGCGGAGCGCGACGGCTGCGACGCCCAGACGCTGGACGCGATGTCCCTGGTGAAGATGGCCCAGGTGGGCTTCACCGGGCCCGCCAAGATCCACCGGCTGTACGAGCCGGGCCGGCCCGAGCGCCGCTCGGGGCTGGAGGTGGTGATCTTCGCCGAGGAGCAGATCGTCCCCTGGGAGCTGGGGGACGGCGAGGAGGAGTGAGTGCTCCTCTACCTCATCCGCCACGCCCAGACGGCTTCCTCCGCGGTGGACTCCTTCAACGGGCGCGGGGAGCTGGATCTGACCGAGCGAGGGCGCGAGCAGGCGCGCAAGCTGGGCGCGCGGCTGGCTTCGGTGCGCTTCGAGGCGATCTACCGGTCGCCTTTGGGCCGCACCGGGCAGACGGCGGCCCTGGTGGCGGCCTCTCCCGCCGCGCGGGTGCTGCCCGGGCTGACGGAGATCGACTACGGGCGCTGGGAAGGGCTCTCCCCGGAGCAGGCGCGCGCCCTCGACCCCGGGCGCTACGACGCCTGGGTGGCGGACCCGGCGGCGCTGGCGCCGCCAGGGGGAGAGACGGCGGCGCAGGTGGCGGAGCGCGCCTTGCAGGCGCTGGAGGAGATCCGCTCCCGGCACCAAGGTTCGGTCCTCGCCGTCTCGCACAAGGCCACCCTGCGCATCCTCGGCGCCGCGCTCAGCGGCGCGCCGGTGGCGAAGTACCGCCTCCGCTGGTCCCAGGACGAGTGCGCGCTGAATCTGGTCGAGCTGCGCGCCGGCAAGGAGCCCTTCCTCCGCCTCTGGAACGACACCTCGCACCTGGGGCCTGATCCCGGATCGACCACTCGCTCCGGCCACTGATCAGCCGGCGCGCCGCTCGTAGAGGAAGGCGCAGTCCTCCTTGCGGGCGCCGGTCGAGGTGGCCACCGCGAACTGACGCCGCTTGCGGCTGTCCGAGTACGCGTACATCGAGGCGCAGCCGTACTGGCCCGCCTTGTTCAGCGCGTAGAAGGTGATGTGGAAGTTGGGCCTGCCGTTCGCATCGCGCAGCCGCTTCTCCCGGGTGGTCCCGGCAATCCGCTCCAGCGTCATCAGGCAGGCGTCTTTCGGGTGCTTGCCCTGCCGCATCAGCTCGACGGTGAGATGGCCGCCGCAGACCAGGATGTTCGCCTCGCCGCGGCCCGTGCTGCCCGCCGACCCCACCTCATTGTCGGTGAAGCAGCCGGCGCCGATGATCGGCGAGTCGCCCACCCGGCCGGGCATCTTGAAGAAGAGCCCGCTGGTGGAGGTGCAGCCGGCCAGGTCCCCGCGCCCGTCCAGCGCGCTGAGGTGGATGGTGCCGCCGCCCTGCGGCTTGCGCAGGTCGTCCCAGCCGAACTCCTCGATGAACTGCTTCACCTCCGGCGGGTAGCGCTCCGGATCGGGCTCCAGCCACTTGTCGTTGGTGGAAAGGTTCTGCTTCCAGAACAGCCACACCTTGCGCGCCCTCTCGGTGAGAAGGCTCTCCTGGGGAAAGCCGTTGAGGGTGGCGAAGTGCCGCGCGCCCGGACCCACCAGGAGCACGTGGTCGGTGGTCTCCATCACCAGCTTCGCCACCTTGCTGGGGTTCTTCACCCCTTCCAGCGAGGCCACCGCCCCGGCGCGCCCGGTGGGGCCGTGCATCACGCAGGAGTCGAGCTGCACCACCCCTTCCTCGTTGGGGATGCCGCCGTACCCCACGGTCATGTCGTTGGGGTCGTCCTCCACCAGGTTGACGCCGGCGATGGCCGCGTCCAGGGGATCCGCTCCGCCGGCCATCTGCTTGACCGCCAGCTCCACGGACTTGAGGCCATTGCTGGAGGAGATGGCCACCGGGCGCGCCGGCGCCTGCTTCTGCCCGCGCGCCGCCTGCGAGAGCGCGGCTGCCGCCGCCGCCGTCCCCAGCAGCCTTCGTCGGGAGAGGCTCATGGCGATCTCAGGTGACCGGGGAGGCGCACGCCCGGCACTTCTTCGCCCCGAGGGGGATGGCCTCGAGACATTGCGGGCAGCTCTTGGTGGCCGGGGCGGGGGCCGGCTTCTCCAGGAAGGCCTTGGTGAGGAGGAAGACGACCAGGGCGATGAAGAAGAAGTCGACGATGCGCCCGATCAGGTCGCCGTACTTGATGGCGTTCTGGCCGGTGAGGGCGAGCTGGGCGCTGCGCCATTCGCCGCCGGGGAGGATCAGGCCGATGACCGGCATGAGGAGGTCGTCGACGATCCCCGAGACCACCTTTCCGATGGCGGCCCCGATGATCACGCCGATGGCCAGGGCGAAAGCGTTCTGCTTGAGGAGGAACTCGCGGAATTCCTTGACGGTTGAGTTCATGGCGCCCCCTTCGCACACGCGGGCCGCGCAGGCAAGGTGCTGTTGTGAGGGAGAGCTTTTCCTGTTATCCCCCGCATCCGATGGAGCGGCCGCAAATTTCGGTAGTCATTCCGCTATTCAACGAGGAGGACAACGTCCGGGTCCTGCTGGACGAGCTCTTCGGCGAGCTGGGCAAGCTGGGCCGCTCCCACGAGGTGATCTGCGTCGACGACGGCTCCCGCGACGGGACCTTCGCCGAGCTCTCCCGGATCGCGGCCGAGCGGCGCGAGCTGCGGGTGATCCGCTTCCGCCTCAACTTCGGCCAGACGGCGGCGATGAGCGCCGGCATCGAGGCCGCCCGCGGCGAGGTGATCATCCCGATGGACGGCGACCTGCAGAACGATCCCGCCGACATCGGCAAGCTCCTCGCCCAGCTCGACGCGGGCTACGACGTGGTCTCGGGCTGGCGGAAGAACCGCAGGGACAAGGAGTTCGGGCGCAAGCTCCCCAGCCGCATCGCCAACCGGATGATCTCCTCCATCTCGGGGGTCCGGCTGCACGACTACGGCTGCTCGCTCAAGGCCTACCGCCGCGACGTGCTCAGCGACGTGAAGCTCTACGGCGAGATGCACCGCTTCATCCCCATCTACGCCAGCTGGCAGGGGGCGCGGGTCACCGAGATGGTGGTGAACCACCGCGCCCGCCACGCCGGCCGCTCCAAGTACGGCCTCTCCCGCACCTTCAAGGTGGTGCTCGATCTGATGGTGGTGAAGTTCCTCGCTAGCTTCGCCACCAAGCCCATCTACGTCTTCGGCGGATTCGGGCTGCTCTCCTTCTTCTTCGCCCTGGCCGCGTTCCTCTGGGCGCTCTACTTCAAGCTCACGGGGGAGAAGGACTTCGTGGAAACCCCGCTGCCGCTGGTCACCGTCACCTTCATCCTGGTGGGGGTGCTCAGCCTGCTGATGGGGCTTCTGGCCGAGCTGGTGGTGCGCACCTACTACGAGTCGCAGGGCAAGCGGCCCTATCTCATCGCCGAGGAGCTGAACCGGCCGGAGAAGGCCATGCCGCGCGCGGTGGGCCGCCCGTGAACGCCGGGGCCGTTCACTAGATGTGCGGCATCTGCGGCGACGTCGATCTCGCCGGCACTCCCGACGCCGAGGGCGTGCGCCGGGCGGCGCGGGCCATCGCCCACCGCGGGCCGGATGCCGAAGGGTTCTTCTTCGACGGCCCGGCGGGCATCGGACACCGCCGCCTCTCCATCCTCGACCTGGAGACGGGCGACCAGCCCATGCAGCGCGAGGGAGTGGCGCTGGCCTTCAATGGCGAGGCCTACGACTTCTCCGCCCTGCGCGAGGAGCTGCGGGCGAAGGGCCATCCCTTCACCTCCCGCAGCGACACCGAGGTGGTGCTCCGCGCGTACCTGGAATGGGGCGAGGGGTTCCCGGAGCACGTGCACGGGATGTTCTCCCTCGCCCTCTGGGATTCGCGGCGGCGCAAGCTCTTGCTCGCGCGAGACCGGCTGGGGAAGAAGCCGCTCTACTATTTCCTGCGCGGCTCGCGGGTGGTGTTCGGGTCGGAGCTGAAGGCGCTCCTGGCGCACGGAGGGGTCCCCCGCGAGCTCGACCCGGAAGCGCTGGTCCAGTACCTCGCCTGCGAGTACGTGCCGGCGCCGGCCACCATCCTGCGCGGAGTGCGCAAGCTGCCCGCCGCGCACCTGGCGGTGCTCGACGAGAAGGGCTTCCGCCTGCGGCGCTACTGGGAGCTTCCTCCTCCTTCCGGCGAGCGGATGGACCCGGACGAGGCGGCGGGCGAGTTGGTCCGCCTCCTGGATGCGGCCGTGGCCAAGCGGCTGGTCGCCGACGTGCCGGTGGGGGTGTTCCTCTCCGGCGGGGTGGACTCCACTTCCATCGCCGCCCTGGCGGTGCGGCACAAGCGCCCCTTGCAGACCTTCTCCATCGGCTTCCAGGAGGAGAGCTTCGACGAGTCGCCCTGGGCGGAACTGGCCTCCCGGAGGCTGGGCACCGAGCACGTCTCGGAGAAGTTCTCCGGGCAGGACTGCCTGGACCTGCTCCCCGCGGCCGCCGCGCTGCTCGACGAGCCGTTCGCCGATCCGAGCTTCCTGCCCACGCTCCTGCTCTCGCGCTTCACCCGGCGTCACGTGAAGGTGGCGCTGGCGGGCGACGGGGGCGACGAGCTCTTCGCCGGCTACGATCCCTTCCTCGCCCACCGCCCTGCGGCCGTCCTCGCCCGCGTCCCGCGCGCCCTGCGCAATGCGGCGCAGTGGATGGTGCGAAGGCTGCCCGCCTCCTCCCGCAACATGAGCCTGGAATTCCGGCTCAAGCAGTTCCTCCGCGGGCTGGACGCTCCCCCGTCCTTGCGCCACGCTTCCTGGATCGCCTCCTTCCTGCCCGAGGAGATCGGCGCCTTGCTGCAGCCCGGGCTGCGGCCGCTGGCCTCGCCGGAGGTCGCCTTCCGCCAGGTGCTGGAGGACGCCGCCCGCAGCGGGGCCGCGCCGGGCTCGGTGGACGAGGCGCTGCGCTACTACCTGACCCGTTACCTGGCCGACGACATCCTGGTGAAGGCCGACCGCGCCTCCATGGCCGCTTCCCTGGAGCTTCGCGCCCCCTACCTGGACACGCAGGTGGTCGAATTCTCTTCCCGGCTGTCCTGGCGGTTGAAGATGTCGCTCACCCGCACCAAGCTCATCCTCCGGCGCGCCCTGCGCGGGACGGTGCCGGAGGAGATCCTCCGCCGCCCCAAGAAGGGCTTCGGCATCCCCGTGGCCGCCTGGATGCGCGGACCGCTGCGGCCCTTGCTGGAGGACGTGCTCTCCGAGCAGTCCTTGCGCGAGGGCGGCGTCTTCGACCCGCCCGCCGTTCACGCGCTCTTGCGCGCGCACCTGGAGGGCCGCGCCGACCTGCGCAAGCCGCTCTGGACGCTGCTCATGTTCCAGCTCTGGCAGAAGCACTACGCGCAGTCGCTGTCGCTGCGGAGCGCGGCGTGAAGCACGTCCTGGTCACGGGCGGCGCCGGGTTCATCGGCTCACACCTGGCG
>DATKAG010000008.1:0-6835 GCA_035498355.1 Myxococcales bacterium
CCTACTCCAACACGCTGGTGGCGCTGGTGAACGCCCTGGACGCCCGGGAGCACGAGACCAGCGACCACTCGCAGCGGGTGGTCCGCTACACCCTGGCCATCGCCCGGCGCATGGGGATCGGCGACGCCGAGCTGGAGCACATCGGCCGGGGGGCGCTGTTGCACGACATCGGCAAGATCGGCGTGCCCGACAGCATCCTCCTCAAGCCGGGGCCGCTCACGCACACCGAGTGGGCGGAGATGCGGCGCCACCCCGAGGTGGGGCACCGCATCCTCCAGACCATCGAGTTCCTCCGGCCGGCGGCGGAGATCGTGCTGGCGCACCAGGAGCGCTGGGACGGCGGCGGGTATCCCCGCAGGCTGCGCGGCGAGGCCATCCCCCTGGGGGCGCGGATCTTCGCCATCGCCGACACCCTCGACGCCATGACCAGCGACCGCCCCTACCGCAAGGCCTCGAGCTTCGCCGAGGCGCGGATGGAGATCGCCCGCTGCGGAGGGACGCAGTTCGATCCCCGCTGCGTGGCGGCGTTCACCCAGATCGCCGACGAGGAGCTGGAGGCGCTGCGGCGCGAAAACGCCGCCTGAGCTTGCCGCCGCCCCGCCGGGCGCTGTAGACCGGTTCCCCCCGTGCAGCTCTCCCTCACAGATCGGGCAGCGAAGGCCGTCCTGGCGCGCGCGCAAGAGGCCGAGGTGCAGGGCTGGCTGCTGCGGGTGGCGGTGGTGGCGGGGGGATGCAACGGGCTCACCTACGACCTCTACTTCGTGCAGAGCGCGGGGCCGGAGGACGCGGTGGTGGAGGCGGGCCCGGTGAAGGTGGCCGTCGACCGCGCCAGCGCGCCGCTTTTGGAGGGGACGGTCATCGACCTGGACCGCGGGCCCGGCTTCCGCTTCGACAACCCCCGCGCCCGCCGCACCTGCTCCTGCGGCGGCAGCTTCGAGACCTAGCGATGCCGAAGATCCTCCGCACCGGCGCCCTCGTCCTCACCGTCGCGGTCCTCACCTGCCTGGTGGGGTTCGTGCACGCCCGCACCTCGCCGGGTCCGGCGGAGGCGGCGAAGCCGTGGATGTACGGGCTGCTGGTGTGCTTCGGGGTGATGGCGCTGGCCGCCGCGTACATGGCGCTGGTGGGGGCATATCACACGATCCTCGCCCTCTTCGGTTGGGACGGCGGCCCGGGGATCCTGCGCAAGAACCCGAACTACCTGCCGGGGAGCGACGAGCCGCTGGCGGACGGGACGCCGCTCGAGCCGCGGCGCTGAAAGCGGCTCACTCGTCCCGGGCCAAGGTGGAGAGAAGAAGCTCCTTGCGCCTCTCCGCCAGGTGGGCGGCCGCCCCGAGCAGCGCGGGATAGGCGACGAGCAGCGCGATCATCTCGCCCAGGTAGGCGGCGTAGAGGTGCAGGCCCAGCGCCTGGGCGATGGCGTACGGCGCCCAGGCGGCGCCGGCGAGCAGGAGCATCGCCGAGAGTCTCGCGCCGACAGGCCCGGCCCCCCGCACCCGCCGCAGGCGGGCCCCGCGGACGGGCACGGGGTAGACGACGCTGGCGGCGTTGCCGAAGGTGGCCAGCAGGGGGAAGGTGGCGGCGTGGGCGAGGACGCCGATCAGGACCTGGCCCGGCGAGAGGGTCCGGCCGAAGGCCGCCACCGCCACCAGCAGGAGGAAGACGGCCAGCGAGAAGCAGTAAGCGACGGCGTTCTTGGCGAAGAGGACCGCGCGCAGCTTGACCGGCCAGAGGAACCAGGCCCGGGCGGCGTCCAGGTCGCGCCCGAAGGCGTTGGTGGCGATCTCCAGCACCCCCAGGTGCGCGTAGACGGCGGCGATGAGCAACGGCTCGGGCCCGGGCAAGACGGCGCGGACCAGCAGCAGGTAGGCGACGGGAACGATCACGAGCTGCAGCCAGCCCACCCGCACCGCCGTCTTCGCTTCCTTCTCGAAGAGGGCGGAGAGGGCGGGCCCGGAGAGCGGCAGCCGCCAGCCGTCGCCGCGGGCGGCCGCCCGGGAAGCCCGGCCCGACTCCGGGGGCCTGAGCTGCTCCCGTAAGGAGAGCGCGTGGGCAGCGGCGCTGCTGGCGAATCCCAGGAGCAGGAGCAAGAGCCCGTACCCGAGCGCCGCCAGCAAACGTCCGGAAGAGAGCGCCTGGGCCAGCAGCGCCGCCCAGCCGGGCGGGGTCCAGGCTCGCCAGGCGCGGCTCTCGAAGAGCGTGCTCATGCCCCGGTCGTCGGGGGCGGAGAGCGAGAGCTGGAAGCCGATGAACCCGGCGAGGAGCAACAGCACGGAGAGAGCCCTGCGCAGCACCGGGCGGGCGTCGAAGAGCGCCGCCAGCGCCCCTCCCAGGTGCAGCACTCCGACCACGGCCCAGATGGCGAGCGCCTCGCCGCAGAGCAGCGTCCAGAGGGCGGGCGCGCCGGGGAAGCGGGAGACGGCCAGCGCCAGGGCGAACAGCGGCGGATAGAGCAGCAGCCAGACCGGATCGGCGAAGAGGGCGGCGAGGTTGAGGGCGCTGAGCAGCCTGGGACTGACGGGGAAGGAGCGGAAGCGGCGGGGATCGACGAAGCCCTGGCTCTGGGCCAGGGCCACCAGGCCGAACCAGAGGCGCCCTGCGACGGCCAGGGTGAGCCAGGCGGTGAAGACGGCGAGCGGTCCGCCCCGCTCCCAGATGCGCTCCGGGTGGCGGCGGAGCGCCTGCCCCGCTCCCAGCGCCGCCACGCAGAGCGTGACGCTGATCAACGCTCCCAGGAGCGCGGCGATCACCCCCAGCGTGGCCCGCGCCCACTGCCGGCCGTGGACGATCCGGCGCCACCAGAGCGTGGCCCGCAGGGAGATCAGGGCGCGCGCCTGCTCGACGATGGGCGCGGTCACGGGAGGAAGGAGAGCGCGCGGGTGGTGCCCCGGCCTTCGCCCACCAGGCGGACGAAGGCGTCGGTGAGCGAGGAGGCGCCGGGGACCGCCTGCACCACGCCCGCGAGCGTCCCCTGCGCCACCAGGCGGCCCCGGTGGATCACCCCCACCTGGTCGCAGAGGCGCTCCACCACCTCCAGGACGTGCGAGGTGAGGAAGACGGTGAGGCGGCCGCGGCGCACCAGATCCGAGAGCAGGGCGGTGAGGGAGGCCTTGGCCACCGCGTCCACCCCTTCGAACGGCTCGTCGAGGAAGAGAAGCTCGGGGCCGTGGATGAGCGCGGCAGCCAGCGCGAGCTTCTTGCGCATGCCGAAGGAGTAGTCGGCGATCAGCTTGCGGGCGTCGCCGGCCAGCTCCATGGTTTCGAGCAGCTCGTCGGCGCGCCGGCCCGATTCGCTGCGGCCCAGCCCGTACAGCCGCCCGACGAAGACCAGGTGCTCGCGGCCGGTGAGGCGGTCGAAAAGGAGGAGCCCGTCTGGCACCACGCCGATGCGTCGCTTCAGCTGCTCGCCCGCCGGCAGACCGAGGACGAGCAACCCGCCGGCAGAGGGGGCGAGCACGCCGGTGAGCATGGAGATGGTGGTGCTCTTGCCCGCCCCGTTCTCCCCGAGAAAGCCGTAGAAGCTTCCCGCCGGCACCCGCAGGTCGATGCCGTCGACCGCGATTTGCTCGCCGAAACGCCGGGTCAGCCCCTGCGTCTCGATGGCAAAGCCGCTCACGCCGCCGCGGGCTTCTTGCCCAGGGCGACGGGCGGCGGCTGGGCCACGCTCCCGGTGCGGGGCAACGCCGCGGCGCGGGCGAAGGCCAGCGACTCTTCCACCAGCTGGGGGGGCGCGCGCTCGATCACCGGCGGGTTGGCCTTCTCGTCGAGGTGGGTGTGCACCCTCATCGAGCAGAACTTGGGGCCGCACATGGCGCAGAACTCGGCGCTCTTGAAGGCGTCGTGGGGGAGGGTCTCGTCGTGCTTGGCCTTGGCGGCGTCGGGATCGAGGGAGAGGGCGAACTGCTGGTTCCAGTCGAAGGCGTAGCGGGCGCGGGAGAGGGCGTCGTCCCGGTCGCGGGCGCCGGGCCGACGGCGGGCGACGTCGGCGGCGTGGGCGGCGATCTTGTAGGCCACGATCCCCTGGCGGACGTCCTCGGCGTTGGGGAGGCTGAGGTGCTCGGCGGGGGTGACGTAGCAGAGCATGGAGGCGCCGTGCCAGCCGGCCAGGGCGGCGCCGATGGCGCTGGTGATGTGGTCGTAGCCGGGGGCCACGTCGGTGGTGAGGGGGCCGAGCACGTAGAAGGGGGCCTCGAAGCAGGCCTCCTGCTCGATCTTCATGTTCATCTCGATCTGGTCCATGGGGACGTGCCCCGGGCCCTCGATCATCACCTGCACGTCGTGCTCCCAGGCCTTCTTCGTCAGGTAGCCCAGCACCCTCAGTTCGGCGAACTGGGCCTCGTCGGAGGCGTCGGCCAGGCAGCCGGGGCGCAGGGAGTCGCCCAAAGAGAAGCTGACGTCGTACCTGCGGAAGATCTCGCAGAGCTGGTCGAAGTGGGTGAACCAGGGGTTCTCCCGGCCGGTGGCGAGCATCCACTGGGCCATCAGCGCGCCGCCGCGGCTGACGATGCCGGTGATGCGGTGCTGGGCCAGGGGAAGGAAGTCGCGCAGGACCCCGGCGTGGATGGTCATGTAGTCCACGCCCTGCTTCGCCTGCTCCTCCACCACGTCCAGCAGGTCCTGGGGGGTGAGGCTCTCCACCCGCTTCACCCGTTCCACCGCCTCGTAGATGGGGACGGTCCCCAGCGGCACGGAGCTGCCACGCAGGAGCTGGTTGCGGATGTGGGGGATGTCGCCGCCGGTGGAGAGGTCCATCACCGTGTCGGCGCCGTACTTCAGGCAGCCGCGCAGCTTGGCCAGCTCGCTTTGCGCGTCGCCGTCGATCTGGCTGTTGCCGATGTTCGCGTTGATCTTGCAGCTCGCGGCGATGCCGATGCACATCGGCTCCAGCTCGGGGTGGTTGACGTTGGCCGGGATGATCATCCGGCCCCGGGCCACCTCGCTGTGCACCAGCTCCGCCGGCAGGCCCTCCCGCCGGGCGACGTGCTGCATCTCCTCCGTCAGCACGCCCTGGCGGGCGAAGTGCATCTGCGTGACGTTGGAAAGCCCGCGTCGCCGCTCCACCCATTGTGCGCGCATCGTTGTCCTCCGAGGGGCCCAAGACAGTAAATCCCGCACCGCGGAGCGTCAACCGAGAGAGCAGCGCCCCTGCTGCTGCGACAAGGCGCCGCGACCTGTCCCTGCCGATCCGGAGCCCTACTCCCTCACCGGCAGGACGTGGATCGCCTTCACCACCAGGAGGATCTTGTCGCCGGGTTTCAGGTCCAGATCCTCGACGGACTCCGTGGTCAGCACCGAGGCCATGGTCGCCGGCGTCGAGACCTCGAACTTCACGAGCGACATGACGTCGCCCTTCTTGACCGACTTGACCCTGGCAGCGACCTGGTTGCGCGCTCCGTACTTCATCTCGACCTCCTTGCCGGCCACGAGGCGCGGCGGCTTTCGTGACATTACTCCTTCGCCGGCACCGCCCGCCTTCGCTGCCGCCGTCGGCGGAGTGCTAGAGTCGCGCCGGTATCGCGAGGAGAGATTCGATGGCGATCGATCCGCAACCCGGTGAGTTGGAGCGGTTCCTGGCGAGGGACACGGGTCGCCCGTTCGTCCTCGTCCAATTGCTGCGATTCGCCAGCGGAGGATTGGAGAAATACCTCCAGTACTCCTTCGCGGCGCAGCCGATCCTGCGGTCCCTTGGCGCCCAGGTGACCTACGCCGGGGCCTGCGTTCAGCCGCTCCTCGCCGAGCCGGGGCAGGCCTGGGACGCGGTCGTCCTGGTCCGTTATCCCAGTCGCGCCGCCTATGTGGAGATGCAGGCCGATCCCGCATATCGGGCCGTGGTGCACCTGCGCAGCGAGGCCTTGCGCGAGGCGATGATGCTGCCGATGGACGACTGGCCGGGACGGTAGCCGGGAGGGGGCCCCGATGGCCGCGGTCACCCGGCGTTCGTTGATCCAGCTCGCCGCCACGCTCGCCGCGGGCAATTCTCTGCCTGCCCCCGCGGAATGGCCCGCCCCCGGAAAGCCCGCGAAGGACGCGTCGCCGCCGCCCGTCACGCATGAGCTCGCCCGCTGGGCGGTCGCGGAGTCCCCGGACGACGTCCCGGCGAGCGTGCGCAAGGAAGCGACCCGGACGCTGTTGAACTACGTCGGCGTCGCGGAGCGTGGAAGTGCCGATGAGCGACAAGGCGCTGGAGGCGAAGCTCACCGACCTGGCGGAGGGGATCCTCCCGCCGGCCCAGACGCGCGCGCTGATCGATCTGTGCTGGAACGTGGAAAGGCTTCCCGCCGCCGGCGACCTCGCTCGCGCTGCGGCGCTACCGGCGGCCGGCGCCCGCTGAGCAAGTCGGTGACGCACACTTTTCGTCGGCGGCCCACTCAGCCGGCGCTGCGTCATCCCGACGCAAGCGGCCTGCGCCGCGCTGCGTTAGATTTGGTAGCGAAGGGAGGTGAAGCCATGGACAGGATGAAGAAGATCAAGGCGAACCTCCAGGTCGCGGCGCACGAGGCTCGCGAGGGCATCCAGGAGACGGTGAGGGAGCTCGGGACCGGGTTGGAGAAGGTGGCCCGCGGGATGAAGAGGGTCGGCCGCAAGGCCGAGGCCGCGGTCAAGCCGCCGGTCGAGGTAAAGAAGCCGTTGCACAAGTAAGTGCCCGCCCTGCCGGCGCCGGCTACTGGTGCGTGACGTCGAAGACCAGGTTCTCCGGCGCCGGCCCGAAGGAAGCCCAGGTCACGACGTCCTTCTGGTTCACGCCGGGCCGGGACCAGTCGCAGACGCCGCCGGGAAAGATCGCCCGCAAGCGCCTCAGCTCGTCCGCCGTGAACGGGACCGCGTAGTCGCGCAG
>DATKAG010000009.1:0-2163 GCA_035498355.1 Myxococcales bacterium
GTGCTGCCCAACTCGATCAGCGGCATCCTCACCGGCGTCATCCTGCAGGTGAGCCGCGCCGCCGGCGAGACGGCGCCCGTCATGTTCACCGGCGCCGTCTTCTTCAAGGCCGTGGCCCCGGGACAGCTCTTCCCCTACGGGCTGCACGAGCAGTGCATGGCGCTCTCCATGCACCTGTACACCCTGGCGACGCAGGTGCCGAACGTGCAGGAGGCGCTGCCTTACGGCACCGCGGTGGTGCTGCTGGGATCGGTCCTGCTGGTCAACGCCAGCGCCATCGCCGTGCGCGCCTGGATGCGGGGACGCAAGCGATGGTGAGCACGCCCGGCGACGTGCACGTGGCCGTGCGCGAGCTGCGCCTCGCCTACGACTCGCGGGAGATCCTGCACGGCCTCTCCTTCGAGGTGCTGCGCAACGAGATCCTGGCCGTCATCGGCCCCGCCCAGTCGGGCAAGAGCTCGCTGCTGCGCTGTCTCAACCGGACCATCGACTTCGTGCCCGACGCCCACGTCTCCGGGAGCATCCTGGTCGACGGCGAGGACGTGCGACGGGTGCGCGACGTCTTCGCGCTGCGCCGCAAGATCGGGATGGTGGCCCCCCTGCCGGTGGGGCTGCCGCTCAGCATCTACGACAACGTCGCCTTCGCCCCGCGCAGTGCCGGGCTGTCGCGCAAGGCCGAGCTGGACGTGATCGTGGAGCGCTGCCTGCGGCAGGCCGCGCTGTGGGACGAGGTGAAGGACCGCCTGGACGGCCTGGGCACCGCCCTCTCCGGGGGCCAGCAGCAGCGTCTCACCATCGCCCGGGCGCTCTCGCACCAGCCGGAGATCCTGTGCCTGGACGAGTTCTCGATCGCCATCGACCCCGTCACCACCATGCGCATCGAGGACGTGCTCAAGGAGCTGCGCCGGCAGATGACCATCCTGCTGGTCACCAACCTGACCCAGCAGGCGCGCCGGCTCTCCGACCGGACGCTGTTCATGCTGGACGGCGAGGTGGTCGAGGTGGGCGCCACCGAGGCCGTCTTCTCCGGCGCCGCCGCCAGCCAGAAGACCCGCGACTACATCGGCGGAGTGTTCGGGTGAGCCAGGCGGAGGCGAGCGCGATCGAGACCCGGGGCCTGAACCTCTGGTACGGCAGCTTCCAGGCGCTGAAGGACGTCACCCTCGAGGTGAAGCACGGGATCATCACCTCGCTGATCGGCCCCAGCGGCTGCGGCAAGTCCACCCTGCTCCGCTGCTTCAACCGCGTCAACGAGCGCTACGGCAACGTGCGCACCACGGGCGAGGTGCGCGTGCTCGGCGAGGACGTCTACCACCCGGACGTCTCGCTGGTGGAGCTGCGCAAGGCGGTCGGCATGGTGTTCCAGCGGCCGAACCCGCTGCCGCTCTCCGTGTACGACAACGTGGTGCTCGGGCTGCGGCTGCACACTCCCCGTTCCCAGCAGAAGAGGTCGCTGCTGGACGAGGCGGTGGAGAAGGCGCTCGTCGAGGTCGGACTGTGGAAGGACCTCAAGGACCGCCTGCAGGTGAAGGCGACCACTCTGCTGCTGGAGCAGCAGCAGAAGCTGTCGCTGGCGCGCCTGCTGCCGCTCAAGCCCGAGGTGATCCTGATGGACGAGCCGGCCTCCGCGCTCGACGTGGAGGGCACCCGCGCCATCGAGGAGCTGATGTTCGACCTGCGCGGCCGCTACACCATCGTCATCGTCACCCACAACATGGCCCAGGCCCGGCGCGCCAGCGACGAGTGCTTCTTCATGCTACTGGGCGAGGTGGTGGAGCATGCCCGCACCGAGGACCTGTTCCTGAACCCGCGCGACCCGCGGACGGCCGAGTACATCGAGGGCCGCTACGCCTGAAGTGAGGCGGAGCCGGGCCCTCGCCCGCGTGGGCTGCCGATCATCTCTCTGGTTCCGGGGGAAACGAGAGGAAGGCTAGCGGGCGGGTGTTACCACCGCGTTACGGCGGGGAGTCGGAGCTGCTACGACGCCTGCAGGCCAGGCGGAGCGAGCGCACACGACATCGCCAGGCGATCCTGGAGCTCCGGCACGATGCGCTCGAGAAAGGCCAGCAGCTGGGAGAAGCGCCGGGCGTCCTCGATCGACTCGGAGCGCGCCACGACACCGGCCTCGGTCCGGATCACGACCGGGAGGAACCACCCGGCGCT
>DATKAG010000010.1:0-2380 GCA_035498355.1 Myxococcales bacterium
CGGTGCTTGTCGCCACTCGATTCGAGTGATAGCAAGCGGCGTTCGCCAAGGAGAAGCTGGCTTGGACAAGCGCGCGGCGGTGGTGCTCTCAATCATCTTCGGCGGCCTGTTCCTGGTGCTGTTCGGGTTCATGCTGCTCGCCTACTTGGCGGTGAAGTCCACCGCGGCCGGCGTCAGCCTGGACCTGGAGACCACCGCGGGCGCGCGGCTGGGAGTGGTGGAGGCCAAGGGAACCATCGGAGAGGCGGCGCCCCAGGGGGTGGACGCCGACAAGGTGGTCAAGCTCCTCAAGAAGTACGAGAAGGACGACGACATCAAGGCCATCGTCCTGCGCGTCGATTCCCCCGGCGGGGCCGTGGCGCCCTCGCAGGAGATCCATGACGCCGTCAAGCGCATCAAGGCGAAGAAGAAGGTGGTGGTCTCCATGGGGACCCTGGCCGCCTCGGGCGGCTACTACATCTCCGCTCCCGCCGACCGGATCTACGCCGAGCCCGGCACCCTCACCGGCTCCATCGGGGTGATCTTCGTGCACTTCAACGTCCGCGGCCTGCTGGAGTGGGCGCGGATCGACGAGACCACGCTGAAGAGCGGCAAGTACAAGGACACGCTCTCCCCCTTCCGGCCCATCCAGGACACCGACCGCGAGGAGGTCCAGGGCCTTTCCGACGACGTCTACGGCCAGTTCGTGCAGGCGGTGGCGCAGGGCCGGGGGCTGCCGGAGGCGCGGGTGCGGGAGATCGCGGAGGGGCGCATCTACACGGGCAAGAAGGCGAAGGAGCTGAAGCTGGTGGACGAGCTGGGCGGATTCGACGACGCCGTCGCCGCCGCCTGGGAGCTGGCCGGCCAGAGCGGGGAGCCGAAGGTGCAATATCCTCCGCGCGAGCACGAGCTGTCCCTCCGCGACCTGATGCGCGGCGCCTTCCAGGGCGCTTTCCAGGGAGCCAGCGAAGGGGTGCGCTCCGCCCTCCCCGACCAGGGCGGCCTGATGTTCCTCGCCCCCAGCCTGGTGAGGTGATGGAGCGGATCTGGGCGCCCTGGCGGATGGAGCTGATCGAGAAGGGGGAGCCGGACAAAGGGTGCATCTTCTGCGAGCTGCCCCGCGCAGGCGACGACCGGACCAACCTGATCCTCGGCCGGGCGAAGAGCAGCTTCGCCATCCTCAACCGCTTCCCCTACACCAACGGCCACCTGATGGTGGTTCCCCGGGCGCACGAAAGCGAGCTGCACGCGCTCGCCCGCGAGGAGCACGAGGAGCTCTCCGAGAAGCTGCGGGTGGCGGTGCGGCTGGTGGGCGAGGCGTACGGCGCGCAGGGCTACAACCTGGGGATGAACCTGGGCCGCGTGGCCGGCGCGGGCATCGCCGACCACTTGCACTGGCACGTGGTGCCCCGCTGGAACGGGGACACCAACTTCATGCCGGTGCTGGGCGACACCAAGGTGATGATCGAGCACCTCCTCGCCAGCTGGGACCGGCTGCGCCCCCTTTTCGACCGGGAATTCAGCGAAGGCCCGGCATGGTGAAGGAGCGGATCGCCGCTCTCTTGCGGGCCGCCTTGCAGCGCTGCGTGGCGGAGGGGCTCCTGCCCGCCGGGGACTACCCGGTGGCGCTGGAGGCGCCCAGGCAGGCGGCGCACGGCGACTTCTCCTCCAACGCCGCACTCGCGTACGCGAAGCAGCACGCGGCCGCGACGGGGGCGAAGAAGCCCAACCCGCGGGCGCTGGCGGAGGCCATCTCCGCGCGCCTCGACGACGGGGAGGGCCTGCTCGCCGGAAGGCCCGGGATCGCCGGCCCCGGATTCCTCAACCTCACGGTCTCGCGCTCCGTCTGGCAGCAGGCGCTGCGGAAGATCTGGGAGGCGAAGGAGCGGTTCGGCCGGAGCGACGCCGGGGGCGGCCTCAAGACCATGGTGGAGTTCGTCAGCGCCAACCCCACCGGGCCCATGCACGTCGGCCACGGCCGCGGGGCGGTGATCGGCGACGTGGTGGCGAACCTCCTCGAGTGGGCGGGCTACCAGGTGTTCCGCGAGTTCTACGTCAACGACGCCGGCGGCCAGGTCTTCCGCCTCGCCCACGCCACCCTGGCCCGGGCCACCGAGCTTCGGCCCGGCGTCCCCCGGGTGCCGCTCGACCCCGAGGACTACCAGGGCGAATACGTGCGCGAGGTGGCCCGGGCCTGGCTGGAGACCGGCGGCGACCCCTCGCGCCCCTTCGACGAGCTGCGCGAGCCGTTGCGCCAGTTCGCCACTACGTACATCCTGGAGAACCTGATCGAGAAGGACCTGGAGCTCTTCGGCATCCGCTTCGACGGCTTCTTCAGCGAGAAGACGCTGCACGACCAGCACCGCCTGGAAGCCGCCGTCCGCGTCCTCCAGGAGAAGGG
>DATKAG010000011.1:0-11014 GCA_035498355.1 Myxococcales bacterium
TCGCACAACCGCTCGGCGGATCTGCGGCGCCGGGCGGCGTCGCTCCTCGTCAACGTACAGCCCGGTACGTTTCCTCGTCGCTCCTTGCGCGGCTTGCATCTCCGCCGCCTGGCTCGGTCCGAGGTTATGAAATGCGCTCTAATCGCCGGTAGCGGTGAGGTCGTTCTTGACCTCCGCAAGGCGCGCCTCGATCGCCTCGATCACCGCCCGCACCCGGGTGGTGCGCTGGACGTCGGCGTGCACCACCAGGAAGAGATCGTCGATCTCCGCCGGCGCTCCCGCCGGAACGCGCGCCAGGTCGCGGTCGGCGCGCGCCAGGTGGCAGGGCAGGGTGCCGATGCCCAGCCCCAGGCGCACCGCGTGCAGGAGGATCCGGCTGCTGTTGGAGCGGAGCACGACGCGCGCGTCGCCCAGCGGCTCGCCGCCCAGCTGGCCGAGGCGCCAGCGGCGGATGGCGGAGTCGAAGGCGACGATGTCGTGGCCGGAGAAACCGCTGCCGCGCTCCGGCCTGCCGTGCGCCGCCAGGTACTTCTTCGAGGCGTAGGCCCCGTACGCCACCGCCCCGACCCGCCGCGCCGCCAGCTCTCCCCGCTCGGGGCGGACGAAGCGCAAGGCCACGTCCGCCTCCCGCCGCGCCAGGTCGAGCTGGGTGGCGCCGGTGAGCACCTCCACCCGGATCTGCGGATGGCGCTCGTGCAGGGCGGTGAGGGCGGGCAGGACCACCACCTCGCCCAGCATGTCGGTGGTGGCCACCCGCACCAGCCCGAGCAGCTTCCGGTCCGCGCCCAGCGCCCGCTGCTCGCCGCGCAAGAAAGCCTGCTCCATCTCCTGGCCGGCCGCGCGCATGGCCTCGCCGGCCGCGCTCAGCGCCAGGCCGTCCGGCGTGCGCGCGAACAGCTTCGCTCCCAGGTCCCGCTCCAGGGCCGCCAGGCGCCGGCCCACCGTGGTGTCGTCCACGCCCAGCTTGCGGGCGGCGCCCGCCAGGGAGCCCGCGCGCGCCACCTCGAGGAAGAACCGCAGGTCGCCCCAGTCTGGCATGGGCTGCATTGTTGCACGGATGAAGCGCGAAATTGCAGGGATCCGGCAGGGGGACCGGGGCATCCATGGAGCCATCGGGAGGTTCCCATGTCCTTGGAACGATCGTCGGCCCGGTGGACGTTGGTCGCCAGCAGCTTCGGCCTGGGAATGGCCTTGCTGGACGTGACCGCGGTGAACGTGGCGGTGGCGGCCATCCAGAAGGGCCTGGGGACCGGGGTGCGGGGCCTGTCCTGGGTGATCGACGGCTACACCCTGAGCTTCGCCAGCCTGCTGCTGCTCGGGGGCGGCTTGGGCGATCGGCTGGGCGCGCGGCGCGTGTTCATGGCCGGCCTGGCCCTCTTCACCCTCGCCTCGGCGGCCTGCGGCGCGGCCCCCGGGCTGGCCACCCTCGTGCTCGCCCGGATCCTGCAAGGCGTCGGCGCCGCTCTCTTCGTCCCTTCCTCGCTCGCCATCCTCCGCCAGGCCTATCCCCGCCCGGCCGAGAGGGCCCGGGCCATCGGCGTCTGGAGCGCGCTCACCGCCCTGGCCGCGGCTTCCGGACCGCTGTTCGGCGGCCTGCTGGTGGCCTCCTTCGGCTGGCGCAGCATCTTCTTCCTCAACATTCCCCTGGGGATCGTGACCCTGGCGATGGCGTTGCGCTCCGTGCGGCCTTCCCCGCGGTCGGTGGGCTTCGGGCTCGATCTGCTCGCCCAACTCACGGCGGCGGCCTCGCTGGCGCTCTTCACCTGGGCGCTGATCGAGCGGCCGGTGCGCGGCTGGGGCTCTCCCGTGATCCTTTCCGCCATCGCCACCTCCCTGGCCGGCGCGCGCCTTTTCGTCTTCCTCGAGCGGCGAAGCCACAGCCCCATCCTTCCTTTGCGGCTCTTCGCCGATCGCACCTTCTCCTCCACCGCCGCGGCGGCGGTCGTCTACGCGGGGGCCTTCTTCGGCAGCGTGCTGGTCCTCTCCCTCTTCTTCCAGGAAGTGCGCGGGGTCTCGCCGGCCGGCACCGGGCTGCGCCTGACGGCCATCATGGTCAGCTTCGGCATCACCAGCCTGTTCGTGGGCCGGCTGGTGGCGCGCCACGGAACGCGCAGCCCCATCCTCGCCGGGCTGGCGGCGCTCTCCTTCGGTGCCACCTGGACGGCGGTCGTCTCCGGCGTTGCTTCCTTCCCGCTTTTGGCCCCGGGGCTGGTGCTGATGGGGGTCGGCGCGGGCCTTGTGGCGCCGGCCATGAACGCGGCCATCCTCGCCAGCGTCCCGGCCACCCTCTCCGGGATCGGCGCCGGCGTGCTGAACGCCAGCCGCCAGGTGGGCACCGCCCTGGGCGTGGCGGTCTTCGCCTCGCTCTTCCACGGCCACGACAAGGCCGCCGCCGCGCGCCTCTCCCTGCTCTGGGCCGGCGCCGCGTACCTGGCCGCCCTGGCCCTGGCCGCGCGCGCCGGCGGAAAGGCGGCGGCGAGCGCGCCGTCCGTGAGGGTGGCGAAGGTGGTCGGAGGATGAAGCATCTGAGGGCGGCTTCGTAAGCGTGTTCGCGCCTTCGCGCGAACACGCAGCAAAGGCGTAGCCGCAGTCTCGCGCCTTCGGCGCGAGAGCGGCTAAGTCAGCGCCAGCTCGATCTCGCAGACGCCCCGGAAGGCGAGGCCGATGCGCGCTCCCAGCTTGCGCAAGAGCCCGCGGATGGCCCGGTTCTCGTCGATGATGGAGCCGGTGAAGCGGGTGACGTTCCGCTCCAGGGCCGCTTCCCGCAGGCGGGAGAGCAAGAGCTGGCCCAGGCCCCGGCCCTGCAGGGCGTCGGTGACCACCAGCGCGATCTCCGCCTGCCCCTGCTCGCTCTTGCTCCGCACCCACCGCCCCACGGCCACCAGCTTCTGCGCGGGCAGCTTCAGGGCGGCCAGGGCGAAGTGCGACTCGCCGTCGACCTCGGTGAGGAAGCTCAGCTCCTCGGGGCTCAGCTCCTTGCGGGGAGAGTGGAAGCGGAAGTACCGGGTCCGCTCCGAGAGCTCGAGCAGGCCGGCCTGCAGGAGCGGCCCGTCCTCCTGGCGGATGGGCCGCAGGACGACCTGGGTGCCGTCCGCCAGGATGGCCCGCTCGCAGTAGCTCTCGCCCAGCCGGCGATTCATCAGGGAGATGGCGCCCATCGCGCCCCCCTCAGCCCCTCTTCTCGATCACCACCTCGAGGTACTCGGCGGGAAGCACCAGCGCCGCCTCCCCGCAGCGGTTGCCCCGCCGCAGCAAGTCGATCAGGTCGCGGGTGAAGGCCGTCTGCCGCTCCGGATCGGACTCGAGAGCCGCGAAGGCCCGGTTCACCGGCCCGTAGTAGGTGCGGAAGACCTCGATGAAGTGATAGGGCGAGCGGTAGCGGAACTGGAAGTGGCGGTGGGTGGCCTGCACCGACGCGTCGGGGCCGAACAGCTCCAGAAGGCGCGCCCGCGTGCCCCAGAGCGAAGGCGACTTCAGCCCCGGCACCGGCGGCAGGTACCGGGCGATGATCTTGAAGAGCTGCCCGACGAATCCCTCGGGCGTCCAGTTCGCCAGGCCGATCTTGCCCCCCACCTTGCACACCCGCAGGAGCTCGGAGGCGGCCTTCTCCTGGTCGGGGGTGAACATCACCCCGAAGGTGGAGAGCACCACGTCGAAGGAGCGGTCGGGGAAGGGAAGGTCCTCCGCGTCCGCCTCCTGGAAGAGCACCGGCTGTCCCTCCGCCTCGGCCCGCCGGCGGCCGGAGTCGAGCAGCGACTGGACGTAGTCGGTGGAGACGACGTCGGCGAAGCGGCGGGCGGCGGCCAGGGTGGCGTTGCCGTTGCCGGCGGCGACGTCCAGCACCCGCGAGCCGGGGCGGATGTCGAGCGCCTCGCACAGGCTCTCCCCCACGATCTGCAGGGTGGTTCCCACCACCGCGTAGTTGCCCGTCGACCACGCTCCCCGCTGGCGAGTCTTGATGGCGGCGAAGTCGCTGTTGATCCCCGTCATGCGCTGCTCCTTTGCCAGGGTGCGGCGCGGGCGGGTCTGCCCGCGCTTGCCCCCATCGAATGGGAGGACGGGAGGGGGCGCCCCTTGTCTCAGCGGGCGCGCGGCGAGGTTTGACGACGGCGGCCGCAGCCCCCTGTCTCACCGGAAGGGATGATTTTCCCTCCTCGCGACATCCCTGTGCCGAGAGACCCCGGCATGCTCACCGCCCGCTGCCTGCCTGACGACACGCTGCTCGCCCTCGCCGACGGCGCTCTGGCCGGCGGGGCGGACAGCGTGCAGTTGCACCTCGACTCCTGCGCCAAGTGCCGGCACCTGGTGGTGGCGCTCTCGCAGATGATCGGGGAGCCGGCCCAGGAGGGCGGGGAAGCGGCGCCCCTCGACCTGCCGGTGGGCAACGGCACCCGGATCGGCGGCCGCTACCGGGTCTCCGGCGTGGTGGGCGCGGGCGGGATGGGCGCGGTCTACGCGGCGCACGATCCGGAGCTGGAGCGCCGGGTGGCGATCAAGCTCCTCCACCACCGCGTCGACCAGCCCGAAGAGCACCTGCGCCACGAGGCCCGGGCGATGGCGCAGCTGCCGCACCCCAACGTGGTGCAGATCTACGACGCGGGCCTGCACGGCTCGCGCACCTACATCGCCATGGAGCTGGTGCAGGGCCGGACGCTGCGCGCCTGGCTGCAGGAATCGCCCCGCTCCATCGAGGAGATCGTGGGCGCGTTCCTGGAGGCGGGCCGCGGGCTCCGCGCGGCGCACGAGGCCGGCCTCTTGCACCGCGACTTCAAGCCCGACAACGTCTTCGTCTCCAGGGATGGCCGGGTGAAGGTGGGCGACTTCGGGCTGGCGCGCCCGGTGGAAGCGGCGGAGGCGCCCGCGCCGGCGTGCGGGACTCCGGCCTACCTGGCGCCCGAGGTGATCGCGGGCCTCGCGCCCTCCGTCGCCAGCGACCAGTTCTCCTTCTGCGTCTCTCTCTGGGAAGGGCTGCACGGGCGGCGTCCCTTCGCGGGGGCCACGGCGGCGGCGCTGCTGGAGGAGGCGAGGTCCGGCCGGATCCAGCCTTCTCCCCGGCGCATCCCCTCCTGGCTGCGGCGCGTGCTGTTGCGCGGGCTGGCCGCGGATCCGGCCGCCCGGCATCCCTCGATGGCGGCGCTGCTGGGCGCGCTCGCCCGCGAGCCGCGCAAGGTTCGCCTGCCGGCGGCGGCCGCCATCGCCGCCTTCGCGGCCCTCTCGGCCATGGCGCTCGGCTCCGTGCGCCCGGCGCTGGCGCGCGGCGGCGGCCACTTCTCCGCCCAGCCGGTGCAGCCCGAGGCGATCTCCCGGGTCAAGACCGTCATCCCTGGCCCGCGGGCGGCTCCTGACGGCGCAAAAAGCCCCGAATGCTCACGTCCAGCCCGCTTTGCAGCAGCCGGATCAGGCTGAGCACGTCGCCTTCCGAGGCGCCGGTGAGCGCGCCCAGGTTCCGCCGCGTCTCCTCCAGCAGCTTCTTCCGGCAGTCGATCACCATCCGGCCGATGGTGGCCCGGCTCTTGCCGAAGATCTCCCCGATGCGGCCGATGTTCAGGCCGTCCACCAGGTAGAAGCGGAGCAGGTTGCGCTCGCGCGCGTCGAGCGAGTCGAGGGCGCGGCGGAAGGCCTCGCGGAACTGCGGCAAGTGGCGCTGGCGGATGGCCAGCAGCTCCGGGTCGACGGTGGCGGCAAGCTGGTCCTCCTCGCCTTCCCCGTCCAGGGGGCGCTGGGGCTTCTCCTTCTCGATCAGGTCCAGCGCCTGGCGCATGGCCGAGACCCGCATCCAGGCGCCCAGCGGACCGCGGCCGGAGTAGTCGAGGATCTTCGGCGAGCGGCCCCGGGGAGAGGCGGGGCCGATCAGCATCCGCTCGCGCAGGTGCTGCCGCACCTCGTCCACGAAGGACGGCTCGCGGCGCAGGTGGCCGATGAACGCGCTCACCTTTGCGAGATAGTGCTTCTCCACCAGGGCCAGCGCCTCGCGGTCTCCCTTTGCGGAGGCGAACGCCAGGTAGAGGTCCTCCGCGTTCAGCCTGGCGGCTCCGCCCGCGGCCTGGGCGCACGCCTCCAGGTGGCCGGCGAATGCGGCCGGATCCACGGCGAATTGCGGATAGGCGGCCTTCGCCCGCTCCACCAGATCCGCGACGGCGGCCCCGGGGCCCTCGACCATGCGGCGATGATAAGCGGACCGGCCGCCGCGCGCGCCCGGATCTTCACCAGCGGCGGCACTGGGAGCGGATCACGTCCTCCTGCTGCCGGGACTTCTCCCAGCGCCCGTCGTTGGTGTTGAACACCTGCGGGACCATGAAGTCGTTGGGGTCGATGAGGAGGCGGAACTCCGGCCAGTCCTCCTGGGGGAAGCCCATGTTGACGGCCGTCTGAGCACGTGCCCCGCCGCCGCCACTACATAGGTGGTGTTGGAGGCCCAGGAGATGAAGACCTTCTCCTTGTCCAGCCGGCCGCGCGAGTCGACGTTCTCGACCCCGAAGAACTTCTGGCGGGCCTGGACCAGCGCGGGATCGAGGTGGTGATGGTGATCGCGGTCGCGGTCGTGGGCGACGGCGCCCAGGGCGAGAGAGCAGAGGAGGAGCGCGGACAGCATCCGGGCGTGCTTCATGTCGGTGACCCGCGTTGCGAGCGGGGACGCTGGAGGATGGCCGGATCTCAGATCAAGTCGCGCTGCGGCGCGCTCGCCAGGGCCCGGAGGGCCTCCTGGAGCCGGGCCACCTCGCGGCTGAGGGTGGCGAAGGCGTGCCGGGCGCCGAGGAAGTCCTTCGCCTCGGCCAGTTGCTCGAGGTGGCGCGCCGCATCGGCGGTGCGGCGGCCGCAGATGCTCCCCGCCGATCCCTTGAGGGTGTGCGCGGCGGTCCGCAGGCCCGCGTGGTCGCCGGCTGCCAGCGCCTTCTCGATGTCCAGAAGGCGCTGGGCCCCGTCCTCCAGGAAGAGCTGGGCCAGCTCCCTTACCACTGCGCCGTCGCCGCCCACCAGCGAGAGCAGGTCCTTCTCGTCGAGGACCTCCTCCGGCCCGGGCGCCGGGGCTGCCGGCGCCGGCTTCTGGAGCTGGCCGTCGATGGCCTGGAAGAGAAGCTCCGCGCGGATGGGCTTCGCCACGTACCCGTCCATCCCGGCGGCGAGGCAGCGCTCCCGATCGCCCTTCATGGCGTGCGCGGTCACGCCGATGATGGGAGTGCGGCGGTGGCCGGCGGATTCCAGGTCGCGGATGGCGGCCGTGGCCTGCAGGCCGTCCATCTCCGGCATCTGCACGTCCATCAGCACCACGTCGAACTCCTCCGCCTGGTAGCGGGCGACGGCCTCCCTGCCGTTGCGCGCCAGCGCCACCGCGTGTCCTCTCTTCTCCAGCAGCGCCGTCGCCAGCCGCTGGTTCACCGGGTTGTCCTCGACCAGGAGCACCCGCAGCGGCGCGCGGCCCTCTGCGCTGGCGGGCGCCGGGACAGCCGGGGGCGTGCCCTCCTCGAGGAGGGTGAAGTCGTCGTCGATCACCCGCAGGAGCCGCTCCGCCGAGGCGAGCAGCATGCGGGCGTAGTCCCGCTGCTCCGCCGAGAGATCGGTCCCCAGGAGAAGCCCGGACATCCCGATCACCCCGTTCATCGGGGTGCGGATCTCGTGGCTCATCTTCGCCAGGAAGGCAGTCTTGGCCCGGTTGCCCGCCTCCGCCGCCTCCCGCGCCTTCCGCAGGACCCTCGACTGCACCTCGAGCTGCTCGACCGAGCGCCAGGCGATGCGCAGGGCCTTCGTCTTGTCGCGGCGCAGGCGCTCCGCGATGCGGGCGGTGAGCGCGAGGTAGAGGCTGCAGCCGAGGAGCGCGCCCAGCTTGACCAGCTCCAGCCGCAGGGAGAAGGGGCTGCGGTCGACGAGGGCGATGTAGCAGAGGAGCGCTCCGTAGCCGGCGCAGGCGAAGAGCGCGAAGCCCAGCGCCTTGCGGAAGGTGCTGTGCGACTGGTCGGCGACCCGGACCAGCAACAACGGCCAGAGCCAGCTGTGCACGCCGCCGGTCTGGTGGATGAAGACCAGCCAGACGGCGATGTCGCAGCCGAGGAAGGCGGTGGCCAGGTCGGCCCGCGTGCGATCGTAGAGGGCGCGGATGAGGAAGGTGGAGAAGCCCAGGTATCCGATGGTGAGGACCAGCAGCCAGCGGGAGGCGCCGCCCGGGGCGGAGGCGGCGAGCAGCAGGAGGAGGGCGAAGCCGAAGGCGCGCAGCGCGGGAACCTGCACCGTGTCCAGCCGGCGCCGCTTGCGGTCGCCCCGCCGGCCCGACGACTCCCGCAGCGCGATCCATTCCCGGAGAAGCTCTTGCATAGGATCCTGGAACTCCTCGGGAACAGTGGCTTGGCCGGGGAGTGGTATTCAAGGCGCGCCTGTGCGTCGGGGAGGGCGCGGTCCGGTTCCTTGGAGCGCCCGGATCCGCCCGGTACTCTTCCTTCGTGAGCGGGGCGGACAAGCGGGTGCTGGTCGCGGAGGACGACCGCGTCACCCGCGCCATTCTCGACAGGGTCCTGCGCAACCTGGGCTACCAGCCGATCCTCACCGAGAACGGGCGCGCCGCCCTGACCGCGCTGGTCCGCGACGAGATTCCCCTGCTGGTGACGGACTGGAACATGCCCGACCTGGACGGGCTGGAGCTCTGCCGCCGCCTGCGCGCCCCGCAGCGGAAGGTCTACACCTACGTCATCGTCCTCACGGTGATGTCGGGGAAGAGCAAGTACCTGGAGGCGTTCGCGGCGGGGGCCGACGACTTCATGACCAAGCCGGTCGATCCGGACGAGCTGGCCGCGCGCCTCAAGGTGGGCGAGCGGATCGTCGGGCTGCAGAAAGAGATGCGGCAGATGCAGGGCCTCCTCTCCATCTGCATGCTCTGCAAGAAGATCCGGGACGGCGAGCAGTGGGTGCCGGTGGACAGCTACGTGGCCGCGCGAACCGCCATCTCCTTCACGCACGGGTTCTGCCCCGACTGCTTCAGGAAGGAGATGGGCGGCTGAGGCGGGAGAGCAGGAGCGCCAGAAGGGAGAGCAGGAACCCGGCGCAGGCGAGCGCGATCCAGGCCGCGGGCCTGAGAAGCCAGGCCTCGAGGCGGTGGAGCGGGGTGGGATCGTCCGCCTTCAGCGCCCGGGCGTAGGCCGCCTCCAGGTCCGAAGCGGGGAACGGGGATCCCGCGAGGGTGGCCGCCCAGAGGCCCCGGGGCGAGAACACGAACGTCCGGTTGGGGTGATCGAAACCTGCCCCGGAGCGCATGAAGTGGAAGTCCAGCGCGTCGAGGAATGCGCGCGCGGATCCGCCGTCCGCGGCGCGCAGGAGGGTCCAGGCGGCAGGCAAGGAGAAGCGCTCGCGGAAGTCGCGCAGGTCCCTGGCCGTGTCCTCCACGTCGAAGGAGAACACCACCACGCGAAATCCCGCTCGCGCGCTGGAGAGCCCCTCCTTCAAGAGGCTGGCGGTCAAGGGGCAGGTCCCGGAGCAGCGGGTGAAGATCGGCAGGAGCAGCGTGGGCGCTCCCGCTTCCAGAGGGCGGCGGACGTCGTTCTCGTCCAGGGCGATGGAGGCGCGGGGCAGTGCGCTGGGACGCTCCGGCGGGAGCAGGTCGGCGAAGGCGGCTCCGCCCAGGAACCAGGCCGCGAGCATGCACCGGCCGCGCACCGCTATCCCGAGGCCAGCGGGTACCCGGCGCTGACCACCTGCCAGAGCGGAGGGATGTAGGAGATCAGGATGGCGACGACGCCCGCCGTCACCCAGGGGCGGAAGTTCCTCACCACGCCGGGGTCCTCGTCGTGGTAGGCGGCGGAGTCGGGCAGGGCGAAAGAGTCGGACGCCTGGGCCGATGGCGCGCCGAGGAGGCTGCGGACGAGCACGAGGAAGAAGAGGGCCACGGCCAGCCCCATCAGGCAGCCGCCCACCGCGCCCACCCGCTCGCCGATCACCCAGTCGGGGCGGAAGGCGTCGGAGGTGGGGTCGAGGAACGACATGCCGAGATTCGTCCGCCGCGGCACGCCGTGCAGGCCGCCGTAGAAAAGGCCGGCGGAGAAGGTGAAGGTGCCGATCGTCCAGAGATAAGGGACCGCCACCGCCAGCCGCGGCCAGGCCACGCTCCTTCCCCCGAGTCCCGCGCACAGGTAGAGGCTCATGCCCAGGATGGCGAGGAAGACCGGGCCGCCCACCGTGAGGTGGAAGTGGGCCGGGATCCAGGAGGTGTTGTGCACCAGGCCGGCCATCCCGTAACTGGCGTTGATCAGCCCGGTGACGCCGCCGAGGATGAAGATCACCAGGCCGAGGAAGAGATAGGGGAAGAGCCAGCGCTGGGCGTCGAAGTGCGGGAGCCTGCCCCACCAGGCGAAGAGGCCGGTCCCCCCGTTCTGGCGCGCGCCGTGCTCGAGCGAGGCGGCCAGGGTGAAGGCGGTGATCATGCTGGGGACGGCGACCAGGAAGGTGAGCGCGGTGTGCAGCGCCTTGTAGCCGGAGGAGATGGCCGGCTCGGTGAACTGGTGGTGCAGCCCCAGCGGCGCGGAGAGGACGATGAAGGCCATGAACGCCAGGCGGCCGTAGAAGTCGCTGTAGAGCTTCCCGCCGGCCAGGCGGGGCATGATGGTGTAGTACATGACGTAGGCCGGCAGCAGCCAGAAGTAGACCAGGGCGTGGCCGAAGAACCAGAAGAGCAGGCGGGAGAGGGCCACGTTTACTCCCGGGACCCAGCCCAGGGACCAGGGGATGAGCTGGACGATGACCTCGTACGCCACCGGCAGGGTGCAGATCTGCCAGACGATGAAGGTGGCGAAGATCCCCACGGCGGCCAGCGGCGTCTTCCGCTCGGGGTGGCTCTTGCGCCAGCGCAGGTAGCCCGGGATCCAGGACCAGAACGAGACCCAGGAGCCGACCACCAGGAGGACCACGCCGATGTAGAAGAGCGGGTGCGCCTTCATCGGCGCGTAGAAGGTGTAGAGCACGTTCGCCTTCCCGGTGAAGATGGGGAAGGCGGCCACCAGCGTGCCCAGCACCATGAGGACCAGGCCCAGCCAGG
>DATKAG010000012.1:0-6116 GCA_035498355.1 Myxococcales bacterium
CGGCCCTGGCGGTGGCGGCCTGCGCGGCGGCGGGCTTGCGCAGATCGGAGGAGGAGCTGTCGGCGCTGGCCCGCCTGGGCAGCGGCTCGGCCGCGCGCAGCGTTCCCGGGGGCTGGGCCGTCTGGGAGGGGGAATCGGCGCGGCAGGTGTTCCCCCCTTCGCACTGGGACCTCCGCTTCTGCATCGCCCTCTGCTCTTCCCGGCCCAAGCAGGTGGGCTCGCGGGACGGGATGCGGAGCACGCGCGGGACCTCGCCCTATCACCCCGCCTTCATCGAGCAGTGCCGGCGCGACCTGCCCGAGGCGCTGCGGCTTCTCGCCGCCCGCGACCTGCGCGGCCTGGGCGCCCTGGCGGAGCGCAACGCGCTGCGCATGCACGCGGACGCCCTCGCCGCCGATCCGCCGCTCCTCTACTGGGAGCCGGCGACCATCGCCTGCCTGCAGGCGCTCCAGGAGTTGCGCGCTTCCGGGGTGGAGGCCTGGCCCACCATCGACGCGGGGCCGCACGTGGTGGCGATCTGCGCGCCGGAGAAGGCGGGCCCGGTGCAGGCGCGCCTTCGCGCCGTCCCGGGCGTCGCCGAGGTGCTGGTCTGCGCGCCCGCCGGTGGAGCGCGCGTGCTGCCATGAGCGGGCGGATCGCGGCCTGCGGCAAGGTGTTCCTCGCCGGCGAGTACGCCGTGCTGGAGGCGGGCCGCCCCGCGCTCGTCGCCGGGATCGATCGCAAGCTGCACGCCAGCGTGGAGGTTGGAGGGCAGGGGCTGCGCCTCTTCCACGCTCCCTCGGGCTCGGCCTGGGAAGGCGGCGAGCCTCCGCCGGAGCTTCGTTTCGCCGTTCGCGCCGCGCGGCTCGCTTCCGGGTTCTGCGCTGGACCCGGCGCCCGCATCGCCTTCGAGGACGATTTTTCCCTGCAGGGGCGGAAGATCGGCCTGGGAGGAAGCGCGGCGGCCTGCGTGCTGGCCGTCCGGGCGGTCTGCGCGGCCGCGGGGCGCGCTGCCACGGACGAAGAGGTTCTCGCGCTGGCCCTGGCCGCGCACTGGGCGGAGCAGGGCGGGGAGGGGAGCGGGGCGGACGTGGCCGCCTCCGCCCTGGGCGGCGTCCTGGAAGTGCGCTCGCGCATCGCCTGGCGGGCGCCGGAAGAAGTGATGGCGATGCCCGCCGCGACCATCGCTGCCTCGCGCCCCCTGCGGATCCAGCGCCTGCGGCCGCCGCCCGGATTGCGGCTCCTGCTCGCCCATGCCGGCGAGCCGGCCGACACGCGCGCGCTGGTCCGGGCCGTCCGCTCCTTCGCCCGCGCCGGTCCCGGCGGCTGGGCCAGGCGGGCGGACGCGATCACCGCGGCCGCGGAGAAGCTGCGCGATGCCCTGGCGGCGAACGATTCCGCTTCCGCGCTTTCCGCGGTCCGCGAGGGCGCAGCGGCCATGGCGGCGCTCGGCGAGGCGGCGGGCGCCGGCATCGTCACCCCGGCCCTGGCGCGGGCGTGCGCCCTCGCCTCCCAGGCGGGCGCCGCGGGCAAGCCCAGCGGGGCGGGCGGCGGAGATTGCGCCGTCGTCCTGGCCTTCGGCGACGAGGCGCGCGACCGCGCCGAGGCCGCGCTGCGCCCGCACTTCCCGGTCTTCCGCGTCGCCCCCGCATGATCGCTGCGCTGCTGCTCGCGGCCCAGCTGACGAAGCTGCCGCAGCTCCTCGACGCCCCGCCCGCCGTCTATCCGCCCGAGCGGCTGGCGCGCGGCGAGACGGCGGACGTGGCCTGCACCGTCGACATCGACGAGAACGGCGCGGTGACACAGGTGTCCGTGGAGACGCCCGGGGCGCCGGACTTCGACGCGGCGGCGGTGGAGGCCATCCGCCGCTTCCGCTTCTCGCCGGCGGAGATGGACGGCAAGCCCGCCGCGGTGCGCATCCGCTACGTCTACCACTTCGTCATCGAGCAGAAACGGGTGGAGAAGCCGCCAGCGACCGCGGGCACGGTGAAAGGGTCGGTGGTGGAGGCGGGCAACAGGCGCCCGCTGCCCGGCGCGGAGGTGATCGATGACACGGGCGCCATGGCTGCGGCGGACGCGCAAGGCCGCTATGCGCTCCTGACCGCGGCAGGAGCGCGCAAGCTGACGGTGAGCGCCCCGGGCTTCGAGAGCCGCGCCATCGACGTCACCGTTCCCGAGGAAGGGACGGTGGAGGCGCGCAAGGTGACGCTGCACCGCACGGCCGTGGGCGATCTGCAGGCCACCGTCCCGGGGGAGAAGCCGCACGACGCCCCCACCCGGCGCACCTTGACCCACGACGAGCTGGTGAACGTGCCCGGCAGCCTCAACGACCCCATCCGCGCCGTGCAGAACCTTCCCGGGCTGGCGCGCGCCCCGTTCCTGGGCGGGGCGTTGCTGGTGCGGGGGAGCCCGCCGCAGGACACGGGCACCTATCTCGACGGGCACCGGATTCCCCAGCTCTACCACTTCCTCGGCGGACCCTCGGTGATCAACGAGCAGCTCCTCGACCGCATCGACTTCTACCCGGGCGGCTACGGGGCCGTGTACGGGCGCAACCTCACCGGGGCCATCGACGTGGGGACGCGCAAGGGGGACTCCACCGGCCTGCACGGGCAGGCCTCGCTGGACATGATCGAGGCGATGGCGTTCCTCGAGGGCCCCCTGGGGGAGCGCACGCAGGGGGCGATCGCGGCCCGGCGCAGCCACATCGACGTCTTCCTCCCCCTCTTCATCCCCAACGACCCGAACCAGGGCGTCACCAGCATCGTCCCCGTCTACTGGGACTACCAGGCGCGCCTGGACCACAAGATGGAGAACGGCGACGACCTGGGGCTCCTGATCTTCGGCAGCGACGACCGGCTTTCCCTGATCCAGGAGGGAGGACGGCGGACGCTGCCGCTCTCGGTGGACTCGCATCTGGGGTTCAACCGGATCGTCGGGGCCTGGAAGAGGACGGTCTCCGACACCCTCTCGCTCAGCGTCTCGCCGGCCCTGGGCTGGACGCGGCAGTCGGCGCAGACGGCGGGGGCGGGGCCCGGCGGGTTCGCGAACCCGCAGAGCCTGGACCTGACGGTCCTCACCGCCGAGCTGCGCGCCGAGGCGCGCTGGCGCGCGCGCGACTTCCTCGAGCTGCGCGCGGGCGCGGACATCGAGCTGGACCGCGCCTCGTACACGGCCGACATCCAGTCCAGCCTGCAGCTCGTGAACCTGGGGTTTCCCATCACCCAGCAGACGCTCATCGACCGGGTGCAGCCGGTGCAGCTCTGGGGGGAGTACGTGGAAGCGCAGATCACCGCCGGCAAGCTCTCGCTGACGCCGGGCCTGCGCTTCGACCAGTTCCACTGGCGGGACCACGCCCGCTGGTCGATCGATCCGCGCCTCTGGGCGCGCTACGCGTTCGGCGAGCGGACCGCTCTCAAGGCATACGTCGGGCTCTACCACCAGCCGCCCAGCGGGCAGCAGATCGACAACGACATCGGCAATCCCGACCTGGGGCTCTCCTGGGCGGCGCAGTTCGGCGCCGGGGTGGAGCAGCGCTTCAGCGACGTGTGGAGCGCGAGCGTGGAGCTGTTCTACAACCGGCGCGGGTCCCTGGTGGTGATCACCGACCCGGTGCTCAACCCGGACGGGACCGTCTACAACCCGCACTTCACCAACAACGGGATCGGGCGGGCCTACGGGCTGGAACTGCTCATCCGCCGCGAGATCACCGCCAAGCTCTACGGCTGGCTGGCGTACACGCTCTCCCGCTCGCAGATCCTCAACAACCCCGGCGACAACTGGCGCGCCTTCCAGTTCGACCAGCCGCACATCCTCACCCTGGTGGCAGGCTACCGGCCCAAGCCGCAGTGGGACCTGTCCACGCGTTTCCGCCTGGTCTCCGGCAATCCGTACGGGCCGGTGGACTTCGCCACCTTCAACGCCGACTCGGGGAACTTCACCCCCACCCGGGGCGAGGTCGGGGAAGCGCGGGAGCCTCTCTTCCTCCAGCTCGACGTGCGCGCGCAGTACACCTGGATCTGGGACTCCTGGCAGCTCTCGCTCTACCTCGACGTGCAGAACGTCACCAACCACGCCAACGAGGAGTTCCACGTCTACGACTACCGGTTCGCCCAGCAGGGGAGCATCACCGGCCTGCCCATCCTTCCCACCCTGGGCGTGAAGGGGAAGTTCTGATGCGGGCCCTCGCGTTCTTGCTGCTCGCTGCCGCCTGCACGCCGGACTTCGACTCGGTGAGCGACGTCAAGGACCTGCGGGTGCTCGCCATCCAGGCCGATCCGCCCGAGGCGCTCTTCGACGCCGACGCCGGGACGGCGGACGCGCTGGCCGTGCGCGTCCTGGCCGTCGATCCCCGGCAGGACGGCGGGGTGCAGTCGGCCCACCTCGACGTCTGCGGGCCCACCGACTCCGGCCGCTGCGACCAGGGGCCCATCTTCGACGCCGGCACGGTGCCGCTCGCCTTCACCTTTCCCCCGTTCGATCCCCGGCAGGTGCTGGGGAACGACGAGCTGGGCGCCTACAACGGCATCCGGGTGCAGCTCTCCTTCACCGTGGATGGCGGCTTGCCCGGCGACCCGGTGCACGCCGCCAAGACGGTGATCTACAGCCCGGTGGACGCGCCCTGGCTCACCGCGCCAGACTGCTCGCGGAACCACAACCCGTCCTTGACCGACGTGCGCCTCACCATCGAAGGGGCCGACGCGGGTCTGCTGGCGGATGCAGGGCTGCAGGTGGGGACCGAGTACGGGATGCGGCCGGTGCTGGCGCCCGGCGCCCAGGAGGCGTACTGCGCGCTGGACCTGCGGGGGAACCTGGTGCGGCTCACCGAGCAGGCGCACTACTCCTTCTTCACCGGGCCGGGCGGGGAGTTCGACAACGACACCGCGGACGAACCGCTGGACGGCGGCGCTCCCCCGGACGGGCTGGCCCGCTTCACCCCGCACGCGGACGCGGGGACGATCTGGATCGTGGTGCGCGACGGCCGGGGCGGCGAATCGTGGATGGAGTCGCGCTGGACGGCGCAGTGAGGGTCAGCTCGCGGCGGCGTGGCCGTGGGGATCGGGCCCGCCGGTGAGCTGGGAGACCTTGCCCAGCAGCTCCTCGAGGTCGAAGGGCTTGGCGAGGAAGGCGTCGGCGTGCAGCCGGCTGGCGTGGCCCTGCACCGAGCGGTCCGCGCTGAGGATGAGGATGGGGGCGTGGCGCCAGCCGCGCTGGTCGATCTCGTTGACGAACTGCCAGCCGTCCATCACCGGCATCATGAGATCCAGGAGGATGATGGCGGGCTTCTCCCGGCGCAAAAGCTCGAGGGCCTCCTGGCCGTTGGAGGCCATCAGGACGCCGTAGCCTTCGGTGGAGAGACAGAGCGCCAGGGTCTGGAGGATGTCCGGGTCATCGTCGACGACGAGCACGAGTCGCTCGCGGGCGCGATCCGTTGGCATCGGATCCCTCATAAAATGATACAGCCAGGCGGTCAATCTTCCTGCCTCCTCGAGTGTCAGCAAGCCGGGTTGAAGCGCACCCCTTCCCACCTTAGAAGAACGGCATGCATCGCTGTCCCGGCTGCCGCGGCGCGGTGAAGCCCCGGGAGGAGAACGAGGCGTTCCCCTTCTGCTCGCCCCGCTGCCGGGCGATCGACCTGGCGAAGTGGTTCACCGGCACCTACCGCGTGCCCGGACCGCCCGCGGAAACGCCTCCGCCTCCCAAGAAGGAAGGGAGCGACGAGGAGTAGACCGCAGGCGCCGCCACGTGCTACGGGCGGTTGGGTCCCGATGCGTCATCTGAAGCTCCTCTTGCGCACCGTCCTTTCCCTGGCGATGAGCGCGGTGTTCGTCTGGCTCTCGCTCCGGCAAACCGACGTGCGCGCGGTGGGGCGGGCGATGGCGGCGGCCGACCCGGCGCGCCTCGCCGCGTACGTGGCGATGCTGCTGGTGATCCACGTGGTCCGCACCGTGCGCTGGGGTCTGCTCCTCAAGCCGCTGGGCGAGGTGTCGTTCAAGCGGCTCAACTCGGCCAGCGCGGTGGGCTGGATGCTCCTCATGCTCCTTCCCCTGCGGCTGGGCGAGTTCGCCCGCCCCTTGCTCATCGCCCGCCCGCCGCGGGGCGGAGGCGCGCCGCTCCGCCGCAGCGGGGCCCTGGCG
>DATKAG010000013.1:0-10992 GCA_035498355.1 Myxococcales bacterium
GCGGAGGTGCTGCTCGACTGCATCTCCGGAGGCGCCTCGGTCAGCTTCATGAGCGACTTCTCCAGGGCCGACGCGACGGCGTACTTCCATTCCATCGCCCGCCAGGTGGCCGCGGGCCAGCGGGTCCTCTTCGCCGCCGGCGACATCGACGGGACGGCGCAGCTCATCCTCGACACCCCGCCCAACCAGCCCCACCGCGCCGACCTGGCGAAGATGCTGGTGCACCGGCGGGCGCGGCGGCGCGGCCTGGGCCGGGCGCTCTTCGCGGCAGTGGAAGAGGAGGCGCTGCGGCGCGGGCGGACGCTGCTCACCTTCGACACCATGACGGGCGGAGAGGCCGAGCGGATGGACCTGGCCTGCGGCTGCACCAAGGTGGGCGAGATCCCGGACTACGCGCTCTTTCCCGACGGCCGGCCGGGCCCCACCTCGGTCTTCTTCAAAGCGCTGCGCTGACCCGCGCCAGGAGCTCCTCGCCCACTTGCTCGGTGGTGGAGGCCGGCCCGCCCAACAGCGGCACCAGGTCCGGGGTGCGCTTGCCGTCGCGGATCTGCTGCTCCACCGCCCGGGTCAGCGCCTGGGCCTCCCGGAAGTGGCCCAGGTGCTCGAGCATCAGGGCGCCGCTCAGCGCCATGGCCAGAGGATTCGCCTTCCCCTGCCCGGCGATGTCGGGAGCGCTCCCGTGCACCGGCTCGAAGAGGGAGACCCGGCCGGGATGGATGTTGCCGCTGGCCGCGATCCCCAGGCCGCCGGTGAGGGCGGCCCCCAGGTCGGTGAGGATGTCGCCGAAGAGGTTGTTGGTGACGATCACCTCGTAGGCCTCGGGCTGGCGGATGAGGTCCATGGCCAGGGCATCCACGTACATCGCCCGGGCCTCGATGCCCGGATGGCGCCCGGCCACTTCGGCGAACACCCGCCGCCACAGCCCGTGTCCGTACACCAGCACGTTGGCCTTGTCGGCCATGCACACCCGCCTCAGCCCCCGGTCGCGGGCGAAGAGGAAGGCGGCCTCGACGATCCGCTGCACGCCCTTGCGGGTGTTGACCTCGATCTCCTGGGCAACCTCGTCGGGGGTGCCCTTGCGCAGGACGCCGCCGGCCCCGGTGTAGAGGCCCTCGGTGTTCTCCCGGAAGACCACGAAGTGCAGGTGCTCGCGTCCCTTGCCCTTGAGCGGGCTGAGCCGGTCGTCGACCAGGATGCAGGGGCGGAGGTTGATGTAGAGGTCCAGCTCGAAGCGCATCGCCAGGAGGATCCCCTTGGCGTGCTCGTTCCCGGGCACCCGCGGATCGCCCACCGCCCCGAAGTAGATCGCCGCGTAGTCCTTGCGCAGGGTGTCCAGGAAGCCGGGCGGCAGGGTGGTGCCGTCGCGCAGGAAGCGCTCGGCCCCGAAGTCGAACCAGTCGAAGCGCAGGGGCAGGCCCAGCTTCTCCAGCAGCCGGACGCCCACCCGGGCCACCTCGGGCCCGATCCCGTCGCCTGGAATGACGGCAATGCGCTGGTTCACCAGGAGCCTTTGTAGAAGCGGGCGGGCGACGCGGCAAGCCTTGACTCCACCTGTGGGTCGGAGTGTGATCCCCTGCCCATGCCGCAGACCCTTCCCCAGCCCGAGCCCGAAGCCGTGCGCGAGCCCTCGTTCGAGTCCTCTCCCTGGGTGGCGAAGGAGCTGACGCTGGAGGAGCCGCGGCGCGACCCGGAGCCCCCTCTGCGCCTGGCGGTGAACGATCACCTGGTGGAAGAGGCCCTGGACGGCGAAGCCATCCGCCGCGGAATCTGATCCTCCTGCATTGTCCGGCGTGAAGGGCGTGTGCGACAGTGGCGCACATGACCACCTTCCTGATCGTCGCGGCCCTGCTCTCGGCCCCCGCCTCTGCGGCGAAGGCCGTCTCGAAGACCGGCATCCCCTACGTGGCGGACGAGAAGGCCGGGCCTGCGGACCTGGTCGACGCCATCCGGGCGCGGCGGCCCGGGCACAAGCTCTGGAACCTCGACAGGATGCTGCTCAACAGCCCCGGCTTCGCCAAGGGGTGGAACACCATGTTCGGGGCCATCCGCGGGCAGCTCTCGCTCCCCGGGATGCTGCGGGAGATCCCCATCATGGCCATCGCCGTGATCACCAAGGCCGAATACGAGTGGGTGGCGCACGAGCCGGAGTTCCTCAAGGCGGGCGGCACCCAGGCGCAGCTCGCCGCGCTCAAGGAGCTGAAGGAGGACCCGAAGCTCTTCGACCCGAAGGAGCTTCTCGCCCTGCGCCTGGCGGTGGAAATGACCCAGGAAGTGCAGCCCCGGCAGGCCACCATCGATCAGGCCCGGTCGCTGTTGCCCGACGCGCAGGTGGTGGAGCTGATCGGCACCATCGCCGGGTACAACATGGTCTCGCGCTTCCTGCTCGCCACCGGGGTGGATCTCGAAGCTACGCCGTGAGCTTCTCGAAGACCGCGGTGCCGTGGTTCTGGATGGCCTGGACGATGCCGCCCTCGCCCACCAGCGCCCGGATGATGCTGGAGGGCGGCTCGGCGGAGAACTCCTCCCCGCGGACCTTCACCGAGCCGGAGGCGGGGTCCACCTCGATCTCCTCGCCCTCCGCGGCCAGCTCGTAGAAACGGGGATCCTGCACCACCAGGAAGGGCAGCGCCTCGTTGACCAGGTTGCGCTTGTGGATGAAGGCGTAGCTGCGGGCCACGATCGCCTGCACGCCGGCGCCCTTCAGTGCCAGCACCGCCTGTTCCCGCGAGGAGCCCGAGCCCCAGCCTTCACCGGCCACCACCACCGCCGCGCCCTCGCGCACCTTCTGCACGAAGTCGGGGCGGACGAAGTGGAAGGCCCTTGCCCCCAGCTCGGGAAGCGAAGTGAGGTGGCAGAACTGGCCGGGGATGATGGCGTCGGTGTCCACGTTGTCGCCGAAGCGCTGGATGCGGGAGCGGAGGGCGGCGGCGCGCCGGCGATCGGCGCGTCGCTCCTCCCTTGCGCTCGCCGCCGCAGCGCCCTGGCCGGAGAGGTGGATCCCGGGCTCCGCCACCTGCAGCTCGGGGGTCCGCCTCGGCTTGCGCTCCCCCAGGATGCGGCGGAAGCGGTCCTGGTCCACCCGCGAGAGCAGCGGCCGGGGATCGGCGATCTTCATCCGCTGCGCGCTGGCCGCGACGGTGGCGGCGCTGGCCAGGTGGGCGAGCGAACCGTCGCCCATCCGGTTCTCGAAATTCCGGTTCTGCGAGGAGAGCCACCTCTCGCCCCGCCCGGCCTTGCGCGAGGCCACCCCCAGGCACATCGAGCAGCCCGGCGGATCGACACGGAAGCCGGCGCGCTGGTAGATCTCCCACAGCCCGGCCCGGCGCAGGTTCTCCTGGATGGCGAGATCGCCGGGCACCACGATCTGCTTGTCGTTCGCCGGCCGCGAGGCGCCCGCGGCCTCCAGCACCAGCGCCGCCAGCACCAGCTCCTCCTCGGTGGTGGTGCAGGCGCCGATGAACAGGCCTTCCAGATCCGTGCCCGCCAGGGCGGTCACGCCCTTGACGTTGTCGGGGGAGAAGGGAATGGCGACCTGCGGCTCCAGCCCTGCCAGGTCCACCTCGTACTTCTCCGCATAGGGCGCGTCCGGATCGGCCCGGAAGGTGCGCAGCGGCCGCAGCGCCTGGGGATCGTCCGCGTCGGCACGCCCGGCCAGCCAGGCGGCGGTCGCCTCGTCCGCCTCGAAGATGCCGTTCAGCCCGCCGAACTCGGCGGTCATGTTGGCGATGGCGAAGCGGGAGTCGGTGGAGAGCTGCCGCACCCCCTCTCCGCGGTATTCGACCGAGCGCTCCATGGCCACCGTGTTGCGGCCCAGAAGGCCCAGGGTGCGGAGGATCACGTCCTTGCCCGCCACCCCGAAGGGGAGCGCACCCCGGTACTCCACCGCGATCGCCTCCGGCACCTGGATCCACGAGCTGCCCAGCACCATCGCCACCACGATGTCCGCCCCGCCCAGCCCGATGGCCACCGCTCCCAGCCCTCCGTGCGAGGAAGTGTGGCTGTCCGCCCCCAGCACCACCTCGCCCGGCCGCACCAGGTCCCGGTAGAAGCGGGTGTGGAGGATGGTCTGGTTGGCGTCGTAGAAGTGCCGGATGCCGCTCTCCCTGGCGAAGTCGCGGGAGAGCTGCACCAGCTTCAGCGTCCGCTGGTCGGTGGCCAGGGTGACCGGGTCGACGGTGTGATCGACGGCGAGGAAGAAGCGATCCTTGTCGTGCAGCTTCGGGCGGCCGAGGCTGGAGTAGGTGCGCTCCATGCCGTTCCAGGCCAGCTCGCTGGCGATGGTCCAGTCCACCGCCACCTGGAGGACGTCTCCCGCCTGCACCCAGGGCCGCGGCAGGTTGCGCGCGTGCGCCGCCAGGATCTTCTGCGTCAGCGTCATGGGGCGGCCGGCGCCCGGACGGGGTGCGGAAGGCATGGAGCGCTGCTAAATGCATCGGGATGCGCCCGTACGCAAGTGGAGCGTCGGGCAAGTATGCTGGCCCTGGCATGGACCCCTGGTACGAGCGCCTCACCAGCCTGGACTCCCTCTTCCTCGAGCTGGAGGACCGCAGCGCGCACATGCACGTGGGAGCGGTGGGCATCTTCGAGGGGCCGGCGCCGCCCTACCGCGATCTGCTGGCCCTGGTCGAGACCCGCCTGGAACGGGTGCCGCGCTACCGGCAGCGGGTGATGTTCGTGCCCCTCAAGCAGGGGCGGCCGGTGTGGATCGACGAGTCGCAGTTCGACCTCGAGTACCACGTGCGCCACACCGCCCTGCCCGCCCCGGGCGGCGAGGAGGAGCTGAAGAAGCTGGTGGGCCGCCTCTTCTCCCAGGCGCTGGACCGGGAGAAGCCACTCTGGGAGCTGTGGCTGGTGGAGGGGCTGGGGGATTCGCGATTCGCCATCGTCAGCAAGACGCACCACTGCATGGTGGACGGCGTCTCGGGGGTGGACCTGGCCACGGTGCTGATGGAGCGGGAGCCCCGGCCCGAGCCGCCGCCCGCGCCGCCCGCCTGGCGGCCCCGCCCGGCGCCCAGGCTCACCGACCTGTTGGTGGAATCGATCAAGGAGCAGTTCTCGCACCCGCTGCGCATGGCCCGGCAGGCGCTGGAGCCGAACAGCGAGGCAGTGAAGCTCCTCACCGAGGTGTTCAGCGGGCTCAAGCCGGTGATGGACGTGGTCTCCATGGGGCGGGCGCCGCTCTCCCCCCTCAACGTTCCCATCGGGCCCCACCGGCGCTTCGAGATGGTGGATCTTCCCCTCCCCAAGCTGAAGCAGGTGCGCGCCGCCCGGGGAGGGACGGTGAACGACATCGTGCTGGCCACGGTGGCCGGGGCGCTGCGCCGCTGGCTGGGCGCCCGCGGCGCGCTGCCCGAGGCCGACCTGCGGGTGCTGGTTCCGGTGAGCATGCGCTCGCGCAGGGCGCGGGGCACCTACGGCAACCAGATCTCCGCGGTGTTCTGCACCCTGCCGGTGACGGAGGCGGACCCGCTGGCGCGGTTGCACAAGGTGCGCGAGGCGATGATGGTGGTGAAGAAGAGCGGCTCGGCGGTAGGAGCGCACGCGCTCTCCCGCCTGGGCGATTTCGCCCCGCCCCAGCTTCTCGCCCAGGCCTCCCGCCTGCAGGCGGTCTCCCGGATGTTCAACCTGGTGGTGACCAACGTTCCCGGGCCGCAGTTTCCCCTCTACCTGCTCGGCCGGCAGATGCTCCGCTGCTTCCCTCAAGTACCCCTGGCCGCGCAGCAGTCGCTGGGGATCGCGCTGCTCAGCTACAACGGGCAGGTGGGCGCCGGCCTGATCGGCGACGCCGATGCCGCCCGCGATCTCCCCGCCATGGCCTCCGCCATTTCCGAGTCGCTCGACGAGCTGGACTCCGTTCCCTAGAACGTCACGGAAACCACGGTGTACTCCAGCGGCCCGCGCGGCCGGTCCACCGTCACCTCGTCGCCCGCGGCCTTTCCCAGAAGCGCCCGCCCCATCGGCGACTCCACGCTGACCGCGCCGTGCGCCGGGTCCACCTTGTCGGCGGTGACCAGCAGGACCTCGACCTTCCGCCCGTCCGCGTCCTCCAGCGTCACCCGCGCCCCCAGGCGCGCCTTCCCTTCCCCGCGAAGCTGCTCGATGGGCGCGGTTTGTGGGGGAGGGACCTTGGGCCGCGCGGGCACCACCACCTCCGGCGCGGGCGCGTCCTCGTTGGTGAAGGCCTTGGACACCCGGCTACGGTAGCGCCGGGCCGCGCGCTGATCTAGGGTCCGCCGCCATGACCACTCCAGCTCCTGTCGACGACAAGGCGATCGAGAAGGCCCTCGCCCACCATGCCGCCCACCAGGCGGAGTACCTGGAAGAGCTGAAGAGGCTGGTGCGCATCCCCAGCGTCTCTTTCGAGGGCTTCGATCGGCAAGAGGTGCGCAAGAGCTGCGAAGCCACCTGCGACCTGATGCGCCGCAAGGGCCTGCAGAACGTGCAGATGCTGGAGATGCCCGGGGCGCATCCCTATGCCTACGGCGAGTGGACGCAGGCCAAGGGGCGGCCCACCCTGCTGCTCTACGCGCACCACGACGTGCAGCCCACGGGCGAGAAGGAGAAGTGGAACCAGCCCGATCCTTTCGAGCCGGTGGAGCGGGACGGCCGCCTCTACGCCAGGGGGGCGGCGGACGACAAGGCGGGCATCCTGGTGCACATCGCGGCCATCGACTCCTGGCTGAAGGCGCACGGGTCGTTGCCGGTGAACGTGAAGATGATCGTCGAGGGGGAGGAGGAAGCGGGCTCCGGCTCCTTGCCCGCCTTCCTCAAGAAGCACCGCGACCTGGTCCAGGCCGACGCCATCGTGCTCACCGATACGGCCAACTTCGACACCGGGCTCCCCTCCATCACCACCGCCCTGCGCGGGCTGGTGACCGTGCAGGTGGAGGTGAAGGCGTTGAAGCAGCCGGTGCACAGCGGGATGTGGGGCGGCCCGGTGCCCGACCCGGTTCTGGCCCTGAGCCGCATCCTCGCCCGGCTGGTGAACGACGACGGCAGCATCAACCTGCCCGGCCTCTACGACAAGGTCCGCCCCCTCGCCGCGGAAGAGAAGCAGTCCATCGCCGCCCTCCCCAGCGACGACGCGCTCTTCCGCAAGCAGGCGGGGATGCTCCCCGGGACGAAGCTCCTCGGCGGGCGCCCACCCTGGGAGATGAACTGGCGGCAGCCTTCGATCGCGGTGAACGCCATCCAGGCCAGCTCGCGGCGCGACGCGCGCAACATCATCTGCGAGAGCGCCTGGGCCCGGGTGGGCATCCGCACCGTGCCCGACATGGACGTGAAGGAGGTGGGGGAGAAGCTGATTGCCGCCCTGAAGAAGGACCCGCCCTGGGGGGTGACGGTGGAAGTCACGCCGGAGGGCGAAGGGGGCTGGTGGTACACCAAGGGCGACGCGCCCGCTTTCCGCGCTGCCCGCAAGGCGCTGCGCGACGGGTACGGGAAGGAGCCGGTGAGCATCGGGTGCGGGGGATCCATTCCCTTCGTCGACCCGTTCTCACGGGAGCTGGGAGGAGCGCCGGCGCTGCTCATCGGGGTGGAAGACCCGTACACGAATGCGCACTCGGAGAACGAGAGCTTGCACCTGGGGGACTTCGAGAAAGCGACGCACGCGGCCATCCGCTTCTATGCGGAGCTGGTCCGGGCCGCCTAGCCTGCCGGTTCAACGGGGTCGCGACATCCACTGCTGCAAGCGCTCGAACACCTCCGGCCGGCCCAGCAGATCCAGGTGCCCGATTCCTTCGCCCACCCAGCGGCGCGCCGCGGGGAAACGCAGATCCAGCGCCGGATCGTGGTGCCGTCCCAGCGCGCTCCCGACCGCCACCAGGCCGTCGCCGACGATCGCGCCGCAGTCGCGCCGGCCGGCGAGCGTTCCGGCGACCGCGTAGCAGTCGACGCCGGAGGGCAGGGGCACGGGGATCCGCGGAGGATCCGCGGTCCCGAAGCGGTCGCGTCCTTCCCAGTGCTCGTCGAGCAGGGACCCGTGGCGCAAGTCGGTGATGCCCTCGCTGCGGATCTTGCCCAGGGCGGTGAGGGGCCCGACGTACGGGCTCAGGTCCATGGCGGCGGTGATCCAGTTGCCGGCGCGCTCCAGCGCGGCGCCCTGGTGCGGCGTGCCGAGGAACACCATCGTGCGCAGCCGCTCCCGCCAGGAATGCCCCGCGGCCGTTCCGTAGTGGCAGGCGCTGCGCGCGACCAGCCCGCCCATGCTGTGCGCCACGAAGGCGATCTCGCGCACCGGCACCGGCCAGCGGGCGACCAGCGCCTCGAGCGCGCCGGCGAGCTGCCGGCCGTTGCGCGAGACGTGGAGGCCCGTGTTGTAGACGAGATGCAGGGGCGTGTACCCGAGATCTCGCGCCAGCTTCACGGCGCGGTCCTCGCCTTGCCGCTGCCATCCCCGATCGTTCATGCACAGGCCGTGCACGAGGACGAGGATCCTTCGTCCGGGCCGCGGCACGAGGGCGGCGGGGCGATCCGGGTCCAAAGGGACGCCCGAGCAGCGCAGGTGCATGCGGGTGGCGAGCGGATTGCCGGTCGCGAGCAGGTGATCGCCGACGACGCCGTTGAGCGCCGCCAGGGCCGCCTCCCGCGCCGGCGACGGAGCGTCGGGCCCGAGGGGCGGCTCGAGCTGCCGCAGGGCCAGGTCGAGGGCGGAGCCCGCGAGACGCATCACGCCGCGGACGGTTCCGTAGACGAAGCCCGTCACGCCGCGCGCGGGCCCGGGTTCCGCCTTGCCGAGGATCCACGGCTTGCGGGAGATGTTGTGGTGCATCGCCTCGACCAGGCCGGTGAGCCCCACCGTGGCCTCGAACGCCAGGCAGGCCACGCCGCGCAGGTGCGCCGCGCTCCGCGTCGGGTCGGACATCGCGCCTCCCTCTGCCAGCCACCGTAGCACACGGACCCGGCGTGGGGCGGATGCCGGGAATCGGCGCGCCGGTTAGGTTCTCCGCCATGGCCGCCGACAAGAGAGCGCTCCTTGCCGCCCCGGCGGCCAACGGCACGGTGGCCATCTTCGCCGCGGGCCTGACCCGGCGATTCGACTCCCTCCTCGCCGTCGACCGTCTCGACCTGCGCATCCGGCGCGGCGCTTTCTTCGGGCTTCTCGGATCGAACGGCGCCGGGAAGAGCACGACCATCAAGATGCTCATCACCCTGCTGCCCCCCACGTCCGGCAAGGCGCTCGTCGCCGGGTTCGACATCCTGCGCCAGGCGCGGGAAGTCCGGCGCCACATCGGTTACGTGCCCCAGCTGGTGTCGGCGGACGCGGGGCTCACCGGACGCGAGAACCTCGACTTGTCCGCGAGCCTCTACGCCATTCCCCGCAACGAGCGAGCGCCCCGGATCGCCGAGGTGCTCGGCTTCATGGGGCTGGCGGAGGTGGCCTCGCGCCTGGTGCGCACCTATTCCGGCGGCATGATCCGCCGGCTGGAGATCGCGCAGGCGATGCTCCACCATCCGCCCTTGCTCTTCCTCGACGAGCCCACCGTCGGCCTCGACCCCCGGGCCCGGCACGCGGTCTGGGAGCGGCTCCGCGAATTGCGCTCCCGGTTCGGCACCAGCGTCCTCTTGACGACGCACGACATGGAGGAGGCGGATGCCTTGTGCGACGAGGTGGCGATCATGCACGCGGGGCGCCTGATCGTGACCGGCGCGCCCCAGGCGCTCAAGGCGGCGGCGGGCCCGGCGGCGACGATGGACGACGTCTTCGTCCAGCACACCGGCGGGCTGCTCGAGGAAGGAGGGACATACCGTGAGGTCGCTCGCGTCCGCGACACCGCGCGCCGTCTGGAGTGACCTGATCGGCTTCGGCCCGCAGGTCGCCGCCATCGCCCGGGCGGAGCTGCTCAAGCTGCGGCGGGATCCCACCGAGGTGTTCACCAGGTCGGTGCAGCCGATCCTCTGGCTGCTGGTGTTCGGCCAGGTGTTCACGCGCGTGCGCGCCATCCCCACCGGATCGCTGCGGTACCTCGACTTCATGGCGCCCGGCGTCCTGGCGCAGAGCGTCCTCTTCACCGCCATCTTCTACGGCATCGCCATCATCTGGGAGCGCGATCTGGGCATCGTCCACAAGATGCTGGTCAGCCCGGCATTCCGCAGCGCGCTGGTGCTGGGGAAGGCGGCATCCGCCGCCGTTCGCGGGCTCTCGCAGACCGTGATCATCTACCTGGTGGCGCTGCTCCTCGGCGTGCGCGTGCGTGCGGACCCCCTGGCGATCGCGGGAGTCCTGGTTGCGGTTTCGCTGGGAGCCGCGGCGTTCGCCACCTTCTCGCTGGTGATCGCGTGCATCGTGAAGACGCGCGAGCGCTTCATGGGAATCGGGCAGGTGCTGACCATGCCCCTCTTCTTCGCCAGCAACGCCATCTATCCCCTGGAGATGATGCCGGGCTGGCTGCAGGCGGTGGCGCGCGCCAACCCGCTCACCTATCTCGTGGACGCGCTCCGGGCGTTGATGGTGCAAGGAGGCGCGAGCGCCTTCGGACTGGCCGCCGACTTCGGCGTGCAGGTGCTCGCGCTGCTGGTGTTCGTCGCCATCGCCGCAGGGCTGTACCCGTCGGTCGCGACCTAGCGCGAGCGGACCCGGCCGGCGCCGCCCGGCTCTTCACCGGTGGACGCGAACCCTCTCCCCCTTGCGCCCCTCCTCCCGCAAAGGAATCCCGGCCCGGGCGCAGGCAGGCCCGACGAAGTAGCTGAGCCCGCCCACCGGGGAGCTCTTGCGGTAGCGCGACTTGATCCATTCCTGCAGCTCTCGCACCGCGCGGAGGAAGGAGGGCGGCTTGCCTCCGGTGCGCGCGTTGTCGCCGGCCGCCTCGGTCTCCGCCCAGAAGTAGCCGGAGCGCAGCTCGCCTCTCTCGTCCGGCAGGGAGCGGGAGAAGAAGATCACCGGGGAGGCCACCTCGTCGATCTTCCACTTCCCCCGCTCGGGCCCCCGCTTCACCGCGTACCCGATGACGTCGCCGGAGGCCAGGTAGTACCCGGCCTCCGCCAGCGGCGTCT
>DATKAG010000014.1:0-2037 GCA_035498355.1 Myxococcales bacterium
GTCGCTGCGCCGCGCGCGCGCGCCAACGCCGCAGATGGGCCTTTTTCAGCAGCCTGCTACACGCCCTCGTACAGTTCGATGGATTGTCCGGCCTTCAGCGTGACGATGGCCTTCTTCCAGGCTGCCCGCCGCCCTGCGAAGCGACCCATGCGCTTCACCTTGCCCTGCACCCGCAGGGTCCGGACTTCCGCAACCTTGACCTTGAACAGCTGCTCGATCGCCTGTTTGATCTCGATCTTGGTGGCGGTCCGGGCCACGCGGAAGAGGTACTGGTTTGCCTCCTCCTTCAGCCGGGTTCCCTTCTCCGTTAGGAGCGGCCGCTGCACGACCTCGTATGGGCCCTTCATGCCGCCAGCACCTCCTGCATGGTGTGCACCCCTTCCGGGGTCAGGATCAGGGTCTCGGCCTTCAGGATGTCGTACACGTTGAGCCCTGGGACCGTGAGCAGGCGGACGTCGGGGAGGTTGCGCACCGACTTCTCCACCACCTCGTCCCGGCCCGGCAGCACCAGCAGGATCCGCCCCGTCGCCCCCAGGGTCTTGAGGAGCCCCCGCACCGTCTTGGTGCTGGGCTTCTCCAGGGTGAGGCCGTCGATGACCCGGATGGCCCCGGCCTGTGCCTTAGTCGTAAGGGCCCCGAGCAGCGCCTGGCGGCGTATCGCCTTGGGCACCTGGAAGCCGTAATCCCGGGGGTGCGGCCCGAAGATGGTGCCGCCGTGCCGCCAGAGCGGCGAGCGGATGGTCCCGGCCCGGGCGCGGCCCGTGCCCTTCTGCTTCCAGGGCTTCTTGCCGCCCCCGGAGACCTCGCTCCGCCCCTTGGTGTCGGCCGTGCCCTGGCGCTGCCTGGCGCGCTGCATCCGCACCACCTCGTGGAGCAGGTGCGGTTTGACCTCGGCGTCGAAGATGGCCGCCGGCAGCGTCAGGCTGTCCACCTTTTCGTTGTTCGCGTTCACCACCGTCACTGTCGCCATGGATGGCATCGGCGTCCGTGCTCGGACTTACCGCCCCTTGCGAATGGTCAGCAGCCCACCCGTCGGGCCGGGGATCGCCCCCCGGACCAGCAGGAGATTCTTCTCCGGATCCACCGACACCACCGTCAGCCCGCGCACCGTGAGGCGCGCCGCCCCCATGTGCCCGGGCAGGTGGTGGCCGCGGAAGACCCGGGATGGGTACGAGGAGGCCCCGATCGAGCCGGGTGCCCGGTGGAACATGGATCCGTGGGTCTTCGGGCCGCCCTTGTAGTTCCAGCGCTTCACGCCGCCCTGGAAGCCCTTGCCCTTGGAGACGCCCGTGACCCGCACCAGGTCGCCGGCGGCGAACAGATTCACGGTCAGCACCTGGCCCACCTGGAACTCCCCCTCGCCGCCCCGCAGCCGGATCTCCCGGAGGTGACGCTGGTAGGGGAGCTGCACCTTGTCGAAGTGACCCCGCACCGGCTTGGTCAACCGCGCGGCCTTCGCCTCCGACTGGAAGCCGATCTGGATGGCCTCGTAGCCGTCCGTGGCCACGGTCTTCTTCTGCACCACCGGGCAGGGCCCCGCCTCGATCACCGTGACCGGCACCGCGGTGCCGTCGGTATCGAAGATCTGGGTCATGCCCACCTTGCGTCCTACCAGTCCGATCGCCATGGTCGCATCCGGTGGCGCGCCCTCCGCCGCCCCCGGCCCGGGGCCGGGCGGCGCGGGGCACCGCCGCTCAGAGTTTGATCTCCACGTCCACTCCCGCCGGCAGGTCCAGCCGCATGAGCTGATCCACCGTCTGGGGGGTGGGCTGGAGGATGTCCATCATCCGGACGTGCGTCCGGATCTCGAACTGCTCGCGCGACTTCTTGTCCACGTGCGGCGAGCGCAGCACCGTGTAGCGGCTGATCTTGGTGGGCAGCGGGACCGGCCCCGAGATCAGGGCGCCGGAGCGCTGCACCGTCCCCACGATATCCTTCACCGCCTGGTCCAGCAGCCGGTGGTCGTAGGCCTTCAGCTTGATGCGGATCTTCTGGTTGTCCATGCGGCCTCTCGGCAGCTCCCGCGTCGCCGCGGAA
>DATKAG010000015.1:0-15322 GCA_035498355.1 Myxococcales bacterium
CGCGGCGAGGTGGTGGTGATCGGCGCCACCAACCTTCCCGACCTGGTGGACCCTGCCCTGCGCCGTCCCGGGCGGTTCGACCGGGAGATCGCCATCGGCGTCCCCGACCGCCGGGCCCGGCGGGAGATCCTCGCCATCCACTCCCGCCGCATGCCCCTTTCGGCCGACGTCGATCTCGACCGGCTGGCTGAGATCACCCACGGGTACGTTGGCGCCGACCTCGCCATGCTCTGCAAGGAGGCGGGCCTGGCGGCGCTGCGACAGATCCTCCCCCGCATCCGCTTCGACGTGGCCCAGAAGCCCGAGCTGGACGCGCAGGCCATCCAGGTCACCGCCCAGGACTTTCTCGAGGCCTTCAAGGCGGTGGAGCCTACCTCCACCCGCGAGTTCCTCGCCGAGCGGCCCTCCGTCACCTTGAAGGAAGTGGGCGGCCTGCGGCGGACCAAGGAGATGCTGCGCTCGATGGTGGAGCTGGTGCGCAGCGGGGCCCGGCCCTACGCGCGCTTCGACCCGCCCAAGGGCATCCTCCTCAGCGGCCCCTCCGGCACCGGCAAGACGCTCCTCGCCCGGGCGCTGGCGGGAGAGCTGGGCCTCACCCTGATCACCGTCGACTTGCCCAGCCTCTTCTCCAAGTGGGTGGGGGAGTCGGAGAAGGGGCTGCGCGAGGTGTTCAAGCGCGCCCGCCAGACCTCGCCCTGCATCCTCTTCTTCGACGAGCTGGAGGCGCTGGCTCCGGCCCGGGCGGCGGACGACCCGGGCGGGCCGCGGCTGGTGAGCCAGCTCTTGCGCGAGCTGGACGAGCTGCACGGCTCTTTGGGCGTGATCGTGCTCGGCGCCACCAGCCGCATCGACCTGGTGGAGCCGGCGGTGCTCCGGCCCGGCCGATTCGACTTCCTCGTCGAGCTGCCCCCGCCCGACGCGGAGGGCAGGCGCGAGATCCTCGGCATCCACGCCCAGGGCCTGCCGCTCGAACCGGCGATCGACCTTTCGGCCATCGCGGAAGAGACGGAGGGCTGGACGGGCGCCGAGCTGGAGCTGGTCTGCAAGAAGGCGGCGATCCTCGCCTTCGAGGCGGACAGGCAGTCCCCGAGGACGTTCCGCGTCTCTCGGGCGGAAATGCAGGAAGCGGTCCGCCAGGTGCGCGAGACCGCCGCGGCGACGCCGTCCGCACGGGGCGCGCGGAAGCTGCAGCTGATGACAACCAACCGGGGTTCCCCAGGGAGGTAGGAGTGGCTCACGTACACGAGATCACCATCTGGACGCGCGGCGTGGTGAAGGACAAGGAAGGCCGCGACGTCGCCAACGGCCTGGCCAAGGCCGCCGACAAGGAAGGGAAGTTCACCCAGGCCTTCGACAACTACGTGGACCTTCCCGACCGGGTCAACGTCCCGCTGCGCAAGTACGCGCGGATCAGCGACCAGGACATCGAGATGAAGTACGACTACGAGAACGAGAAGCCCGAGGTGGTGGTGGTGATCGACGCCACCATCGTCAAGGGGATCAACGTGCTCCGCGGGGTGGACGACGGCATCCTGGTGGTCAACACCAGGCGCCAGCCCGAGGAGATCCTCAAGTTCATCCCCGAGAAGGACCACCTCAAGGCCATCGTTTGCGTGGACGCGGACGGGATCTGCGGCACCTCCACGGTGGACTTCTCCGGCAGCGAGGGCGGCGTGGACGCGGTGGGGCTGGGCGCCGGCCTGGCCGCGCCGCTCCTGGGCGCCGTGGCCCGGGCCACCGGGCTGGTGAAGATCGAGAGCCTCGCGGGCGTGGTGCAGAACAAGAACGCCCTTTTCAAGGGTCACGAGACCACCGTGATCAAGCAGCTCCACTGACCGGCCCGATGGCACAGGAGACTTCGACAATGTTCAACGTACCGAAGGAGAGAGCGGTGCCGTTCGGCTGCGTCACGCCGGCGCCGGTCGGCGAGCAGCCGATGATGATCACGGGCAACTGGCGCGAGTGGCGGCCGGTGATCGACCACGAGATCTGCAACCTCTGCATGAACTGCGTGGTCTTCTGCCCCGACGCCTGCTGGCAGCTGAACGAGGCGGAGGACGAGGTGGTGTGGAACGCCAAGTACTGCAAGGGCTGCCGGATCTGCATCAACGAGTGCTCCACCGAGGCCCTGACCAAGGCGTACGAGCTGGACTTCGACGACGGCGTGGTGCGCCTCGAGAAGCCTTTCTAGGAGGGACGACAATGGCGAAGGAACTGACGTTGAGCGGCTGCGCCGCGTCGGCCCAGGCGGTGAAGTTGGCCAAGGTGGACGTGATCTGCTCGTACCCGATCCGCCCCTACACCGCGGCGATGATGGAGCTGGCCAAGATGGTGGCCGAGGGCGAGCTGGACGCGGAGTTCATCCACGGCGAGGGCGAGCACGCGCAGCTCTCGGTGGTGTACGGCGCCTCCGCGGCGGGGGCGCGCACCTTCACCGGGAGCTCGGGCGTGGGGGTGACCTACGCCATGGAGGTGTACTCGCCGATCTCCGGCGCCCGCCTCCCCGTGCAGATGATGATCGCCGACCGGGCGCTGGATCCGCCGGGCGACTTCGGGTCGGAGCACACCGACGCGATGAGCTGCCGGGACCAGGGCTGGCTGATGGGCTGGGCGGAGACGCCGCAGGAGGCGTTCGACAACCACCTGATCAACTACCGGATCGGCGAGGACCCCCGGGTGATGCTGCCCCAGTTCGTCTGCCAGGACGGGTACTTCGTCTCCCACATCCCGGGCAAGGTGATCCTCCCCGACCAGGCGCAGGTGGACGAGTTCCTCCCTCCCTACAAGCCGGGGAAGCACGTCCTCGATCCCAAGCAGCCCTGCTCGCACGGCCCGCAGATCCGCCCTGACCAGGGCACGATCATGGACCTGCAGCGGGCCCAGGCCTTCCTCGAGCTGCCCAAGGTGGTGGAGGAGGCGGTCTCCGACTACAACCGCATCTTCGGCCGGAGCTACTCGCCTTTCGTCGAGGAGTACCTGACGGAGGGGGCGGAGATCGTCTTCTTCCTCCAGGGCGGCCACGCGGCCACCGCGCGCCACGCCGTGCGCCACCTGCGGGAGAAGGGGGTGAAGGCGGGCCTGGTGAAGCTGCGCTTCGTCCGGCCTTTCCCCAGCGTCCAGGTCGCCGAGTCGCTGGCGAAGTTCAAGGCGGTCGGGGTGATCGAGACCAGCACCTCCTACGGAGGGTCGATGCGGGGCGGCAACCTGCTGGCGGAAGTGCGCGCCGCCCTCTACGACGTCCCCACCCGCCCGGTCACCACCTCGTTCATGGCGGGCCTGGGCGGCGACGTGGTGTCGCTGCACGAGTTCTACTGGATGGCGGAGATCCTGACCCGCGCGGTGAAGGCGGGTCGGGTGGCGAAGACCGTCTACTGGGCCGGGCTGGAAGAAGCCACCGCCTAGAAAAGGAGATCCACACATGTCCGTTCCAGTGCAGACCCAGACCCTCCCCATGCTGAAGAAGCTCCGGCAGGTGGCCAAGGAGAAGGAGCAGTACGTCCCCGGCCACCGCACCTGCGCCGGCTGCGGCCCCGCCCTCCAGTACAAGCTGGTGGCGAAGGCCGCGGGGCCCAACACCATCTTCATCGGCCCCACCGGATGCATGTACGTGGCCAACGCCAGCTACCTGTGCACCCCGTACCAGGTGCCCTGGATCCACTCCCAGATCACCAATGGCGGGGCTGTGGCCTCGGGCATCGAGGCGGCCTACCAGGTGCGGATCCGCAAGGGCAACTGGGAAGGCGAGCTGCCCAACATCATCGTGATGGCGGGCGACGGCGGGGCCACCGACATCGGCCTGCAGGCGATGTCGGCGCTGATGTACCGGGGCCACGACGTGCTCTTCATCTGCTACGACAACGAGTCGTACGCCAACACCGGCATCCAGACCTCGCCCACCACGCCCTACGGCGGGAACACCACCTTCACCCCGCCGGGCAAGAAGATCCCCGAGGGGAAGAAGCTCTTCCCCAAGGACCCGCCGCAGCTGGTGATCGGCGGGCACCCGGCGGTGAAGTACGTGGCCACCGCCTCGGTGGCCTACCCCATCGACCTGATGAACAAGGTGCGCAAGGCCCTGAACGTGAGGGGGCCCACCTTCCTGCACATCCACGCGCCCTGCCCCAAGGGGTGGAAGTTCGACGAGGCGAAGACCATCGAGATCGCCCGCCTCGCGGTGGAGACGGGGATGTGGAACCACTACGAGTGGGTGGACGGCGAGTACAAGTACCAGTACCGGCCCAAGGAGTACAAGCCGGTGCGCGAGTACCTCAAGCACCAGAAGCGCTTCGCCCACCTCAAGGAAGAGCACATCGCGAAGATGCAGGCCTTCGTGGACGCGAAGCAGAAGACGCCGGGCGTCCCCATCAAGGTGCCGGTGCCGCTGCCGCGCGAGGAGGTCTAGCGGGCGGCGGCAGTCCTGGAGCGGGCGTGTCGCCGGTCGCGCGGCGGCACGCCTTCCACCGAGGAGGGCATTGCCGGAACACCGAATTTGAAACGGAGCCGTGTATGGCCGACATGACGGAAAAGAATTCCCACCGCTGGTGGCAGCTGGTCGGCTGCATCGTCATGATGATGGCGATCGCCAACCTGCAGTACGCTTGGACGCTCTTCACCATTCCCCTCACCAAGGCCCTGGGCGTGAAGCTCTCGGCCGTGCAGCTCGCCTTCACCCTCTTCATCCTCTTCGAGACCTGGCTGGTGCCCTTCGAGGGCTACCTGATCGACAAGCTGGGCACGCGCAAGGTGGTCTCGGTCGGCGCCCTGATGGTGGGCGCCGCCTGGATCGGCGCCGGGTCGGTGAGCAGCCTGGCCGGGCTCTACTTCTGGTACTCGCTCGGCGGCGTGGGCGCGGGCGCGGTGTACGGCGCCTGCATGGGACTGGCCCTGAAGTGGTTCCCCGATCACCGCGGGCTGGCGGCCGGCATGACGGCCGGGGCCTACGGCTTCGGCACCGCCCTGACCGTGATCCCCATCCAGAGGATGATCGAGGGACCCGGCTACCAGAGCGCCTTCATCACCTGGGGCATCATCCAGGGCCTGGTGGTGCTGGCCATCGTGCAGCTGGTCCGCTCCCCGGAGAAGGGCTGGAAGCCGGCCCATTGGACGCCGCCCCCGGCGGTGAAGAAGGGGCAGTCGGCGGTCAGCTACAAGCCGGTCGAGATGGCGAAGTCCGGCGTCTTCTACCTCATGTACTTCATGATGGCGCTGGTGGCCTTCGGCGGCCTGATGGTGACCGCGCAGCTCAAGCCCATCGCGGCCAGCTTCGGGTTCGACAAGGGCGTCTTCGCCATCGGCCTCTCGGCGCTCTCCATCGCCCTGATGCTCGACCGCATCCTCAACGGACTGACCCGGCCCTTCTGGGGATGGGTCTCCGATCACATCGGGCGCTACAACACCATGGCCATCGCCTTCGCCCTGGAGGGGCTGGCGATCATCGCCCTCACCCAGCTGGTGCACAAGCCGGTGTGGTTCGTGCTCTTCACCGGGTTCACCTTCTTCGCCTGGGGCGAGATCTTCTCCCTCTTCCCGGCGGCGATCGGGGACATCTTCGGCACCACCTACGCCACCACCAACTACGGCATCCAGTACACCTCCAAGGGCCTGGCCTCCATCTTCGCCGGCTGGGGCGCGGCGGTCCTGATGCAGTCGTACGGCTCCTGGATCCCGGTGTTCTGGTGCGCGGTGGGCTGCGACCTGACGGCCGCGGCCCTCGCCTTCTTCGCCCTCAAGCCGCTGGTGGCGGCGCGGATGAGGAGGCTGGCCGTGGAGCAGCCGGTGCCCCAGGGGATCGCCCCCGCTCCCGCGGGGCGGTGACCCCGGCGGCGGTGGCGAGGGAGCCGTGCGCATCCTGGTCACCGGCGGCAACGGCAGCGTGGGGCGCGATCTGCTCCCCGCGCTGCTGGACCGGGGAGACGAGGTGGTGGTGCTCGATCGGGAGGTGTCCACCCTCCGGGCCTCCGGCGGGCACCGCCGCCTCGAGCTGATCGAAGGCGCGGTCGAGGATCGGGCGGCGGCGGAGCGGGCGATCCGCGGGGCGGACGCCGTGGTCCACCTGGCCTGGTCCTTCGCCGACGACCTGCGCACGCTGCTTCTCACGGACCTGCTCGGCGAGCAGTCGCTGCTCGAGCTGGCCCGCGCCGGGGGCGTCAAGAGGTTCGTCTACGCCAGCAGCGCGGTGGTGTACGGGAAGCCCGTCCGGTCCTCGATCGGCGAGGACCACCCGCTGCTGGCACTCCAGGCGCGCAAGCCAGCCTACGCGCTGGCCAAGGAGATGGGGGAGAAGATGGCGCTCCTCGCGGGCCAGGGCGGCGGCCCGCCCCCCACCATCCTCCGCTTCTGGTGGGCCTTCGGGAGCGAGATCCCGGGCAGGCACCTGCGCGAGATGCTGCGCACCGCCGCCGCCGGCGAGCCGGTGCGGGTGCCCGAAGGGTGCGGAGGCAGCTTCCTCTCCGCGGACGACCTCGCGCAGGGCCTCCTTCTCGCCCTCGGCGAGCCCGCGGCGGCGGGCGGGATCTTCAACCTGCAGAGCGCGTACCTGGCCTGGGAAGAGGTGGCGCGCATGGCCGTCGCGGCCACGGGGGGAAAGGCGGTGGTGGAACCCGTTCCGGCAGCGCAGTGGACCGGCGCGCCTTTCCTCGCCGACGCCTGGCGCCTGGACGACGGGCTCGCCCGCGAGAAGCTGGGCTACCGTCCGCGCCGGGATCCGGCCGGCCTCCGGCTGCAGTTGCAAGAGGCGATCCGCCGCACCTGGGAGGCCGCGCGCCCGGTCCGGCAATGAAGCGGGTCAGGGCTGGGGGTCGACCTTCATCAGGATCCGCTCGATCTCCCGGATGTGCCGGAGCATGGCCGCCGCCGCGGCGCGGGGGTCGTGAGCGCGGATGGCAGCGAGGACGCGCCTGTGGCCGGCGAGGGACCGGGCGGGCCGCCCCGGCCTCTGCATCCCGCGGGAGCGGCTCTCCCGCAACAGGTCCATGAGCAGATCCACCATGCGGCGCACCACGCTGTTCCTCGCCGCCAGCGCGATGGTGTAATGGAAGTCGGAGTCCTCCTCCAGGATGGGCTCCGAGCGCCGCATCTTCTCCTCCTGCCGGCCGAGGATCTCCTCCAGCCGGGCGACCTCCTCCGGGGTGGCGTTCGCCGCCGCCCGGGCCGCCAGCGGGGGCTCGAGGATCTTGCGCGCCTCGATCAGCTCGGCGATCAGCCCCTGGCGATCGGCCAGCGCCCGGGAAAGCGGGCCCGCCAGCGAGTCGGCGGAGATCTCGCACACCAGGGTCCCCTCGCCCTGCCGGGAACGGACCAGCCCCATCACCTGCAGCGCCTGGATGGCGTCGCGCACCGAGCTGCGGCTCACCTTGAAACGGTCCGCCAGCTCCCGCTCCGGCGGGAGCCTGTCGCCGGACTTCAGCCGCCCGCTGGCGATCTGCTCCTGCAGCTGCTTGAGCACCTGCTCGTAGACGCGGCCGCGCTGCACCGTCTCGAACGCCAGGGGATCGGCGTTCCGCGGGGGGGCCGTGTCGCTGCGCGCCATCCTTCCTCCTCCTCAAACCTGGGCCTGCACCGGGGCGGCCGGCTCCCCGGCCAGCCGGCGCGCGATCCGCCGGCGCACCACGTCGACGTGCTCGCGGAAGAAGTAGAGGTTCTCCGCGTAGGCGAGCGGCGTCTGGATCCCGTTGACCGCGCGCTCCGTCTCGTCCAGGCGGCGGAGCATCTCCTGCAGCGCCTCGCGCCCGGGGTTCTCCTCCAGCTGCACCTCGATCTGCTTCAGCCTGCCGTACCAGCGGAAGACGCGGGAGCGCACCCGCCAGCGGTAGAGCGCCGGGAAGAGGCGGCCCAAAGGGACCGCCACGGCGATGATGGGCACCAGCATCACCCAGAGGCGGTCCACCAGGATCGCCGCCCAGAAAGGCAGGTAGCGCTGCAGGAAGGGGACGCCGGCCTGGTAGTAGCGGCGGGCCACGCTCCCCAGGGGAAACCCGGCCTCGCGGGGCGCGGGGAACTCGCCCGCCTGGACCAGCATGCCCGAGCCGCCGTGCACCTCGGTCGCGGCGCGCAAGAGGAGATACGCGAGCGCGGGATGGAGGGTGTCGCGCGCGAGCAGGTTGGCGGTGGGCGAGAGCAGGACCACGTCGTGATCGGGCACGTCGGCGGCCAGGTCGAGGACGCCGTGCGGGAGCACCAGCTTGGAGAGCCAGGGGAACCGGCGCACGTACGCGTCCGCGCGGGCGAAGCCGAGCAGCATGATGCCCTGGGTGGCGGTCACCTTCTTGATGGAAGGCGCCTCCGGGGGCGAGACGAGGAACACCGCGTCCAGCTCGCCGCGCCTGAGCTGCTCGATGGCCTCGTCGCGCTCCACCGGGAGCAGCGCCGTGGGAGGCTTGTCCGCCCCGGCCGCGGCCAGGAGCTCGAGGGCGAGGGCCCGGGTGCCGCTCTCCGCGCCTCCCACCGCGATCCGCCGCCCCTTGAGCTCGCGCACGTCGTCGATGGCTCTTCCCCGGTAGAAGACCCAGAGCGGGACGTAGTTCACGCTGCCCAGGGAGACGATGCTCCCGGCGTCCTCGCCGGCCGGGGTGCCGCTCTGCACCAGGGCGACGTCCACGCCGCTGTCTTCCGCCGCCAAGAGCTTCAAATTGGCGAGCGAGCCACCGGTCTGTCGGACCTCCATGGTGATCCCGCTGCGCTTGAGCAGCTCCTGGTACCGGCGGGCGTAGTAGCGGGACCCTCCCTCCTCCGGCGCGATGGCGATGGTCAGCCGGGAAGGCGGCGCCGGCTTGACGAAGAACATCGTCACCCCGAAGGCCAGCGCGATCAGGGCGGCGGCCGGGAGCAGCGTGGTCCAGAGGTCCGTGCGGAAGAAGCGCCCGCGCGGCGGGGAGCGGTCCGCGTCCATGGGCGGCGGAGTATATGCCGCGGGGCGTGCCGGGAGGCACACGCCCCTCCGCGCCGAGCATTGCCCGGCTGCGGTGGCGGGTCTATGCAGGGAGCATGGAGATCCGCAACTACGTCGCCGGCGCCTGGACCCGCCCTTCGTCGCGCGAGCAGATCCCGGTGCTCAATCCCGCTACCGCCGAGGTGATCGCCCGGGTGCCGGAGTCCACCGGCCAGGACGTGGACCGGGCCGTGGCCGCGGCCAACGAGGCGTTCCCCGGGTGGAGGCGCACCCCGCCGGGCGACCGCATCCAGGTGCTCTTCCGCCTCAAGCAGCTCCTGGAGGAGAACCTCCTGGACCTGGCCCGCACCATCACCGACGAGTGCGGGAAGACGCGCGACGAGGCGGTGGGCGAGCTGCGCCGCGGCATCGAGAACGTAGAGGTGGCCTGCGGCATCCCCCTGATGATGCAGGGCCAGGCCAGCGAGGACATCGCCCGGGGCATCGACGAGACGATGATCCGCCAGCCGCTGGGGGTTGTGGCCGCGATCACGCCCTTCAACTTCCCGGCGATGATCCCGCTCTGGTTCTTGCCCTATGCCATCGCCTGCGGGAACGCCTTCGTGCTCAAGCCCTCGGAGAAGGTGCCGGTCACCATGCAGCGCCTCTTCGCCCTGCTGGAGAAGACGGGCCTGCCCAAGGGAGTGGCCACCCTGATCAACGGGGCGCGGGAGACGGTGGACGCGATCCTCGATCACCCGGGCATCCGGGCGGTGAGCTTCGTCGGCTCCACCCCGGTGGCCAGGCACGTCTACGCGCGCGCCACCGCCTCCGGGAAGCGGGCCCAGTGCCAGGGAGGGGCGAAGAACCCGGTCATCGTCCTGCCCGACGCGGACATGGAGGCGGCGACGAAGATCGTGGCCGATTCCGCCTTCGGCTGCGCCGGCCAGCGCTGCCTCGCCTCCTCCATCGCCGTCACCGTGGGCGAGGCCGGGCGGACCTTCACCCGCTCCATCTCCGAAGCCGCCAGGGCGCGGGTGGTGGGCTACGGCTTCGACGAGGGCGTGCAGATGGGGCCGGTGATCAGCGCCCAGTCGCGCGCCCGCATCGAGGGCTTGATCGACGCCGGGGTGAAGGAGGGGGCGGAGGTGGCGGTGGACGGGCGCGGGGCGCGCATCCCCCCCTACGAGAAGGGCAGCTTCCTCAAGCCCACCGTGCTCTCCGGGGTGGATCCCCGCGGGGAGCTGGCGAAGACGGAGATCTTCGGCCCGGTCCTCAGCCTGGTGCAGGTGGACGACGTGGACCAGGCCATCGAGCTGGTGAACCGCTCGCGCTTCGGCAACCAGGCCTGCCTCTTCACCCGCAGCGGGGCGGCGGCGCGCAAGTTCCGCTACCAGGCGGAGGCGGGGAACATCGGCATCAACGTCGGGGTGGCCGCGCCCATCGCCTTCTTCCCCTTCAGCGGCTGGAAGGACAGCTTCTTCGGCGACCTGCACGGCCAGGGCCGCGATGCGGTCGAGTTCTACACGGACAAGAAGGTGATCGTGGAACGCTGGCCGGACGAGTGGTCGCGGGTCTTCTGATCGCCTCGGGGCGGCTCAGCGGCCCGCCTGCGGCCGCAGCACCAGGAAATACTGGTAGGGCAGGAAGGTGTGCTCGGCGACCAGCGAGAGACCGGCTTTCACGGCCTGGGCGAGGAATTCTTCCCGCGACAGCTTGTGGTCGGGCGGCGGGCCCACGGGAAGCTCGCGCTTGTGGAAATCGATGTTGACGATCGTGCCCCCCGGCTTCAGGGAGCGGGCGAGGCGGCGCAGGTAGGCGGGCCCGTCGGGGAAGTGGTGGTAGGTGTCGACGATCAGGATCAGGTCGCAGGCCGTCGCGGGCAGGAGCGGATCGTCGCCGAGGGCGAGGACCGGGGTCACGTTCCGCGCGCCCGAGCGCTGCAGCCGCTGCCGCAGGGCTTCGAGGATGCGGGGCTCGACGTCGACCGCGTAGACCCCTCCCTCCTCGCCCACCGCCCGGGCGATGGGCAGGGCGAAGTAACCCGGTCCCGCCCCGATATCGCAGACCCATTCCCCCCGCCGCAGGGAGAGGACGCGCAGCACCTCGTCGGGCTTCTGCCACTGCGCGCGCCCGGGCTCCTCCATGCGCGCGATGTACGCGTCCAGGTCCTCCGGGTTGCCGTGCTTGCCGTGGTGGCCGTGTTCCTCGTGCACTTGCGCCCCGCTCGCCAACGCCAGCGCCGTCGCCAGCCAGGTCATGCCGGCCATTCTGGCATCCGGCGGCGCGGCCGGCGAGTCAGTGCAGGAGCTTGAGGGAGCGGGCGACGGTGAGGGCGGAGACGATGATCATCCCGGCGGAGACGGTGGTGGCGCTCTTCGAGCTCTGCCGCACCCAGAGGATCGCCGCGCAAGCGGCGATGGCCGCCCAGACCGCGGTGCGCGCGTAGGGGATGCGCAGGGCGAGCACGTTCAGGTGCAGGAGCAGCCCGATGCCCGAGAGCACCAGAACGGCGACCGCGAGGCGCCGGTCGCCCCGCTCGGTGAAGATGAGGTAGGCCGAGCCCACCACGGTCAGGAGGAGGAAGAAGGTCTGCATCGCCATGCTGCGACCATACGCGAGGGTCGCGGGGCGACAAGAAAGCGCTCCGCCTTTCCTTGACGGCCATGACGCACCGAGTTAACCTCTTGGCAACGCGGTGCGTTACCAACTTACCCAAAGAGGGCGGTGTGCCATGAGCTTGAGCGAAATCGTGAAGAACACGTTCGATTCCCTCCGGGCCCAGCTCTCCGGACTGGAGAAGCGCGTCGAGGTGCTGGAGAAGAAGGCCCAGAAGTCGCTGGTCCAGGTGCAGGCCCAGGTCGTGGGCGCGGCCAACCGGTTCGAGCGGGCATTCAGCGGCGCGAGCAAGCAGTTCAAGGGGGTGTGGAGCTTTGCCACCCGCAGCGAGCTGCAGACTCTCGCCTCCAAGGTGGAGGAGCTGAACGAGAAGGTGGAGAAGCTTACCCGCGGCGAGCGCTTGCGGTCCGCCGCGCGCAAGCAGGAAGCGGCCTAGAGCCGCGGGACCCGCGCCCCGGGCGGCGGAAGGCCGGGTGGTATGGTCGGGATCGGATGCCCGATCCGCTGATCGAGTTCGAGAACGTCACCGTGCTCCGCGACGGGGTGGCCGCGCTCGACCGGCTGAGCCTGCGCATCGACGACGGCGAGCGCGTGGCGATCCTGGGGCCGAACGGGGCGGGAAAGTCCACCTTGATGGACGCGCTCACGCGCGCCGTGTACCCCGCCATCTCGGAGGGGCCCTCGGCGCTGCGGATCTACGGGCGCGACCGCTGGGACGTCTTCGAGCTGCGCAGCCTCCTGGGGATCGTCACCCACACCCTGGTGCGCGACTGCACCGGCCCCTACACCGCGCTGGAGACCGTGCTCTCCGGGTTCTTCGGCAGCATCGGCATCTGGCGGCACCACGCGGTGACGGCGCAGATGCGCGAGAGCGCCCGGGCCGCGCTGGCGGCGCTGGACATCGCCCACCTGGAAGACGAGCGCCTGCACCGGATGTCCTCCGGCGAGGTCCGGCGGGCGGTGATCGCCCGCGCCCTGGTCCACCAGCCGCGGGCCCTGGTCCTGGACGAGCCCACCGTCAGCCTGGACCTCCGCGGCCGCCGCGAGCTGCTCGCGGCCATGCGACGGCTGGCGGGCGACGGCAAGAGCCTGGTGCTGGTCACCCATACGCTGGACGACCTGATCCCGGAGATCGACCGCGTCATCACCTTGCGCGACGGGCGCGTGCTGCACGACGGTCCCACCCGCGAGGTGCTGCGCAGCGGTCCGCTCTCCGAGCTTTTCGGCATGGACGTCCGGGTGGCGGAGCGCGACGGCGTCTGGCACATGTGGTGAGCACCTCCGACCCGGCCCCCGTTGTCAGGCCGTTTGCGCGCGAGCAGGATGGTCGCCCCTTCGAGGCGCGCTGCCCGGCGCCGGGGAGGCCTGCCATGACCCAAGTGCCGATCAAGCGCTCTATCGAGCGCATCCCCGGCGGCATGATGATCGTCCCCCTCTTCGCCGGAGCGCTGATCCGGACCCTCGCGCCCGGGACCCCGCAGTTCTTCGGCTCGTTCACCGGCGCCCTCTTCACCGGGGCGCTCACCATCCTTGCCGTCTTCTACGTCTGCATGGGCTCGACCATCGAGTTCCAGGCCACCCCCTACATCCTGAAGAAGGGCGGCGCGCTCTTCGCCGCCAAGGTGGCGACGGCGGTGGTGTGCGGCATCCTTCTCGGCCGCCTCTGGGGCGAGGCGCCCGTGCAGGGAGGGATCCTCGCCGCCCTCTCCACCCTGGCGGTGGTGGCCGCCCTGAACGACACCAACGGCGGGCTCTACATGGCGCTGATGGGCCAGTTCGGCGCCCCACGCGACGTGGCCGCGTACACCATCATGAGCATCGAGTCGGGCCCTTCCTCACCATGGTCACGCTGGGGGTCGCCGGGCTCTCGGCGTTTCCCTGGCAGGCGCTGGTGGGCGCCATCCTTCTCCTGGTGCTGGGCATGCTGATGGGCAACCTCGACCGGCAGATGCGCGCCTTCCTCGCTCCCGCGGTGCCCGTGCTCATCCCCTTCTTCGCCTTCGCCCTGGGGGCGAACATCGATCTCGCCACCGTCTGGAAGGCCGGCATCCTCGGCATCGGGCTGGGCGTGTTCGTGGTGGTGGCCACGGGCGTCGTCCTCTTCCTCACCGACAAGCTGACCGGCGGGAACGGCACGGCGGGCCTGGCCGCCAGCGCCACCATCCTCGTCGCCACCAGCGTGGTCGTGACGGCCATCCTCGTGCCCGTCGTCACTGCCTGGTGGTACCGGCGCGCTTCCGCCAGCGTCCCGGCGGCCGCCGCGGAGGCGGCGGCCAAGGCGCCGGTGCCCCCGTGATCGACGTCACCGTCCTCGCGGACGATCTCACGGGCGCGGCCGACTGCGGGATCGCCTTCGCACTCGCCGGCCTGCCCACTTTCGTCTCCCTCGGCAACGCGCCGGCGCCCGACTCGGCGCAGATCGTCTCGGTGGACACCGACTCCCGCCGGCTGGCGGAGAAGGAAGCCGTTCAGCGCGCGGACGAGGCGGCGCGGGACGCCCTGCGCAGGGGCTCGCGGGCGCTCTACAAGAAGATCGACTCCACGCTGCGGGGTCACGTCGCCGCCGAGCTGGCGGCCACCGTTCGGGCGGCGGCGGGCAAGCCGCTGGTCCTGTTCGCTCCCGCCTTCCCCGGCACCGCCCGGATCATGCGCGGCGGCCAGGTGATGGTGGGCGGGGTGCCGCTGGAAGCGACGGAGGTGTGGCGCAAGTCGGGGATGGCGGGCCCGGCCGCGCCGGTGGCGATGCTCCAGGGAACCGGCCTCTCGGCGGAAGCGGTTCCCTTGCAGGCGATCCGTTCGGGGTTGGCGGCAAAGCTCTTGGAGGTGGCGGACCGCGGCGTCCAGGTGGCGGTGTGCGATGCCGAGGAGGAGCGGGACCTGCGGCGCATCGCCGAAGCGGGCGCGGCCTTCCCCAGGCCCGTCATCTGGGTCGGGTCCGGTGGACTCGCGCGCCATCTTCCCCCCGCGCTCGGCTTGCGCGCGCGCGCGGGCTCTGCCGCCTCTCCCCGGCTCCTGCCTGGACCGGTGCTCGCGCTGGTGGGGAGCCGCTCGACCGTCGCGCGCGAGCAGGCCCGGGTGCTCGGCGCCGAAGAGGGGATCGCCACCCTGGAGCTGGAGCCGGAGGCGCTGCTCGCCGGCCCGGGAAACGACGCCTGGGCGCGGGCCGCCGCCGGCCTCTCGAGGGTGCTGGACTCCGGCCGGGACGCGCTCCTGATCACCCCGCTCGGCCCCAAGGTCGACCTGGAGATCGGTCCCGCGCTGGCGGCGGCGCTGGCGCGATTCGCGCTGGAGCCTTCGCGGCGCGTCGGCGGGCTCCTGGCCACCGGCGGGGACATCGCCCGGGCGGTGCTCGGCGCGCTCGGGGCAAGCGGCCTGCACCTGGTGGGCGAGGTGGAAACCGGGGTGCCCATCGGCATCGCCGACAGGCAGCCGCCGCTCCCGGTGGTGACCAAGGCGGGCGCCTTCGGGAGCGCGCAGACGCTCCTGCGAGGCCGCGCCGCCCTGAAACGCCTGATCAGCGCCGGCGCAGGCGGGCGGACCTCGACCGGCGCAGGGAGGGCCTGAACATGGCACGTCCGATCATCGCCATCACCATGGGCGACGCCGCGGGAATCGGCCCGGAGATCATCATGAAGGCGCTGGCCGCGCCGGAGGTGTACGCGATCTGCCGGCCGCTGGCCGTGGGCGACGCCGCCCGCCTGCGCAAGGCGGGAAAGGCGGTGGGCTCCGCCCTCTCCATCCGCCCGGTGGAAGGGCCGGAGGAAGGCCGCGACCGGCGGGGCGAGGTGGACTGCATCGACCTGCGCGTCATCCCCGACGACCTGCCCTTCGGCAAGC
>DATKAG010000016.1:0-2399 GCA_035498355.1 Myxococcales bacterium
GGCTGGAAGGAGAACGAGATCATCGCCGCCCAGATCGTTTCCGTGCCCGTGGCCCTGCCGGTGAGCATGGCGAACCGCTCCTTCCGCCGCCTCCTCTTCTCCCTGGTGGCCGTCGGGCTGGTGACGCTCGTGGTGCTCGACCTGCTCCTCTACGCCACCGTGGTCCGCCCCGTCAGCCGCTTCGCCGCCCGCGCCGACGAGATCAGCAAGGGCAACATGGACGTGCCCGAGCTGCCGGTGAAGGGCCGCGACGAGGTTTCCATCCTCGCCGCTTCCTTCAACCGCATGCACCGCAGCCTGGCCGCTGCGATGAAGATCCTCGAGCGGCAGAAATGAGCCACGGCACCACCGGAGCGTCTGGATCGGGGACGGTGAGCATCCCCCTCCCTCCTTCCGTGCGCCCCGGCGCCCTCTCCCAGGTGCTGCAGGAGCTGAACTCCCAGCCGGAGGCGGACTCCACCGTCGCCTGGCCGCTGGCGCTGGCCCCGGGGGCGGTGATCGGCCGCTTCCAGCTCTTGCGGGAGATCGGCAAGGGCGGCTTCGGCGTGGTCTACGAGGCGAAGGACAGCGAGCTGGGCCGCTTCGTCGCCTTCAAGGCGGTGCGCCCCGGCCCCAGGCACGAGATCCGGGCCGAGCGGCTGATCCGCGAGGCGGAGACGGCCGCCCGGCTCTCGCACCCCAACATCGTCACCCTCTTCGACGTGGGCCGGGCCTCCGAAGGCCCGTATCTGGTGATGGAGCTGTTGCGCGGCTGCACGCTCTCCCAGAAGCTGCGCCAGGAGCAGCCGGCGCTGCGCGACGCGCTGCGCATCGCGGTGGAGGTGGCCCAGGGCCTTTCCCACGCGCACGTGCACGGGGTGATCCACCGCGATCTCACGCCGGGCAACGTCTTCCTCTGCGACGACGGACAGGTGAAGCTGCTCGACCTGGGCCTGGCGCACGCCTTCGGCCACCGCAAGATCGACGGCGGCACCCCCACGTACATGGCGCCGGAGCAGCAGCGGGGGGCGCCCGAGGACGAGCGCACCGACGTCTTCGCCCTGGGGGTGATGCTCTTCCAGATGCTCACCGGCGAGGTGCCGTTCGTCGCCGGCGGACCGGCGGAGCCCGCCACCGCGCCGCTGCTGGACGTGCCGGAGATGCCCGCCCTGGCCGATCTGGTGGCGCAGATGCTCTCCATCGATCCGGTGAGGCGGCCCCGCGACGCCGGCGAGGCGCTGGGCTCCCTGGCGGAATTGCTGCACGAGCTGGACCGGGCGCATCCCGCCGCCCCCCGTCCCAAGGCTCCCTCGGCGCGGCGGGCGGTGAAGAGGTCCTCGGGCGAGCGGGCCGAGCGCACCTGGGTGTGCAGCGTGGTGACGGTGGAGATCCTCCGCTACTTCGAGCAGTCGGTGGAGCTGCAGGCCCAGTGGAAGCAGCGCTTCAACGGCTATCTCGCCCGCTCCACCGAGCAGGTAGGGGAAGCCGACCGGGTGATCCTCGACTCCGGCGGCGGGGTGGCGATCTGCTTCCTCGGCGACCCGGACGGGGCCATGTCCTGCGCGCTGGGGCTGCTCCGGTCGCTGGTGCGGGAGGAGCCGCAGAATCCCGACCCCATGAAGGTGCGCATCGGCATCCACCTGGGGGCGGTCAAGCTGGTGAAGGACATCAACGGCAACCTCAACGCCCTGGGCGACGGGCTGCACGTGGCCCAGCAGATGATGGGGTTCGCGGGGGAGAACCAGATCCTCACTTCCCGCTCCTTCCACGACGTGGCGAGCTGCCTCTCCGACGGCTACCGGCCGCTCTTCACCCTCGCCGGCACCCGGCGCGACGAGCAGATGCGCGAGCACGCGGTCTACGAGCTGCGCCTGCCCAGGCCGATCAGCGGCGAATCGCACGAGGCCCGCACCGCCGACGTGATCGAGACCGGGCCCGCGCGCTCGCAGCCGCTCGACCCCGCGACCGGGGCTGCCATCGAGAAGCGCGCGGCGGGGATCCTCGGCCCCATCGCCCACCACCTGGTGCGCACCATCGGGTCGCGCGCCAGCACCGTGCGCGAGCTGGGAGAGGCGCTGGCGGCGTTCATGCCGGTGAGCGGCGACCGCGACGCCTTCCTCAAGTCCTGCAGCGGGGAGACCGGGGCGGCGCCGATCTCCGGGCCGACCATCTCCGGGCCCACCACGGCGCTCGCTCCCGACGTGCTGGAGCGGGCCGGGCGGCAGCTCGCGGAGTACCTGGGGCCGATGGCGAAGATCCTGGTCGCGCGCACCTCGGCCCGGGCCCGGTCGGAGGAGGAGCTTTACGACCTGCTGGCCGCCGAGATCGAGTCGGCGAAGGACCGCGCGGCCTTCCGGCGGAAAGGTCCCTCGGCGCACCAGCTGCGGTGAGGCTATCGCGCGGCCAGCCGGAGCAGGGTG
>DATKAG010000017.1:0-6683 GCA_035498355.1 Myxococcales bacterium
GGGAGATGGCCACCGACGAGCTGAAGGGCGTGCGCGTCCTGGCCATGAACGTGAAGCGCCTCGGCCACGACAACGCCAACCCCACCGCCTACCGTGCCCGCCTCGCCGGCTGGGAAAAGCAGCTCACCTCCCACGGCGCCCGCGAATTCAAGGTCGTCCTCGAGGCCGACAAGCTCGCCGACCTCCTGGACGAGGGCTAGGACATCGGGGGACGTGGTCGTTGACGTAGACGTGGTCGTCGACCTGGACGGCGACGACCACGACCACGTCGACGATCACGTCAGTTGGGATTCGGTTCGGCGGCTTTGCCCGCGGTGCCGGTAGTGGCGGCGGCGCCTGGGGAAGAGGGGCCGGTGTCGGAGGCGGTGCCGCCGGCGGCGCCCTGTTGGGGGCCGGCGTAGAGGTTGCGGCCCTGGGGTTGGGGCTCCCTGGCCACCGGGGTGGTGGGGGCGCCGGAGCCGATGGCCTTCGGGTTGCGGTTGATCCGGGGAGGCGTGTCGGCGGGGCGGGAGAGCGAGCCCTTGGGGTTGCGGGCGCGGGCCTGGGAGTTGGCGCGGGCGCGGCGGTGCACGTGGCGGGCGCCCTTCTCTCCGCGGATGCCGGTGCCCCCTCGCGGGCCCATGTCGTTGCGCCCGCCCGCGAGCCCATTGCCCTTGCCGGTCTCGATCCCCGGCGCGGGCGGGCCGGTGCGATCGTGGCTGGAAGGCGCGGCCCCGTTCGATCCGCGCTGCGAGGCATCGGCGGCCTGGTTCTTGTCCAGCGAACTGGTGCCGGCGCGAGCGCGAAGATCATCGCGCCCAAGACGAACGTGCTCATGCTGCGAAGGTAGGCACTACCTGGTCTTGTTGGATGCCTCCAGGAGCGGGTCCGGCCGGCTGCCCTCCGGGGTGGCGGGCGCCTCGAACAGCTCGGCGCGCGGTGGCGCCGCCGCGTTGAGGCGCGCGCGCAGATCCGCGTCCAGCGCCAGGATCACCGACTCCAGCCGCTGGACCCGCGACTCCAGCGCCTGGCCGGCCGTCCTCCGCATCTCCGCCTCGAGCTGCAGCTCTTTCTCCTTCAACTTGAACCACTTGAACGTGAATACCAGGGCGACGGGAAAGCCGAAGGTGGTGAGGATGGCGATGATGGGGATCAGCATCTCCAGCATGGCGGAGTTCATGTGGCGTAACCTACGCATGCTCCGCGAGACCTTTTCAAGCCCCGCGGCGTATCCGCGCCTGAAAGGAGCCTCGCATGCTCGTCCTGGTCCTGGCCGCCGCCGCCATCCTGAAGGTCGACGCGAACGCCGGCAACAACAAGTTCGACGCCACCTTCGACGCCCCGCTGGGGGAGCGGATCATGGCCACCAGCTCCGCCGTGGGCTGCGAGCTGGCGCTGGAAGGCGGGAACGCCTCGGGGACCTGCTCCGTTCCCCTCACCTCGGTGACCGTCGACGGCGAGCCCACCAAGACCGGGCACTTCCAGCAGTGGGCCACCAACAAGAAGGTGGACCCCAAGGCCTGCGCGCTGGAGGCCAGGCTCGAGGGCGTCAAGCTGGAGGGACCCCTCTCTACCATCCCCGTGAAGCTCGAGGGCGAAGCCGCCTTCAAGGTGTGCGGCAAGGCGCGCGAAGACGGCGGGAAGGAGAAGCTCCAGGGAACCGCGGTCCAGCTCCCCAACGGAAGCATCCGCATCCGCGCCCGGGTGGAGAGGTTCGACCGGGACAAGTACCGGATCGGCCCCAGGTACACCGACGGCTGGCTCTCCCGCGTGCAGCAGCTCGCCCCGGTGGTCGCGGAAGTGGGGACGATCGACATCTCCATCTTCGCCCGGCCCTCCGCGCCCCCGTCCGCTTCCAGGCAGTGAATCCCCGCAGCACCCGAGAGGAGAAAACCGAATGAACGTGAAGAACGCAGCGATCGCCTCCGCCGTGGCCTCGATGTTCCTGGCTTCCGGCGCCATGGCCAAGGACAAGCCCGCCAAGTCCTCCAGCACGGTGGTGAAGTGTGCCGGCATCAACGAGTGCAAGGGACACGGCGCCTGCGCCGGCGCCGACAACGCCTGCAAGGCGCAGAACAGCTGCAAGGGCAAGGGCTACGAGGAAGTGAAGTCGGAGAAGGAGTGCAAGGACAAGGGCGGCAAGGTCCTGGCGCAGAAGTAGGCCGGATACCAAAGGAGCGGGATGGCTTTCGCGCGCAAGGACCTGGGACACGGCATCGGGCTCCGCTCGAAGCACTACGGGCGCTGGCTGTCCGGCACGCCGGCCGTGGACTGGGTGGAGGCGATCAGCGAAAACCATCTCGCTCCCGGCGGGCGCCCCAACGCGGTGCTGGAGAAGGTGCGCCGCGATCTTCCCGTCGTCCTGCACGGGGTCTCGCTCGCCGTGGGGTCGGTGGATCCCCCCGACCAGCGCCTTCTCCGCGGCTTGCGCGAGCTGGTGCGCCGGATCGAGCCGGCCTACCTCTCCGATCACCTCTGCTGGGGGCGACACCAGGGCCGCTACGCGCACGACCTCTTGCCCCTGCCGCACACCGAGGAGGCGCTGCGCCTGGTGATCGACCGGGTGCGGGCGGTGCAGGACGCGCTGCAGCGCCAGATCCTCCTGGAGAACGTGAGCAGCTACGTCCAGTTCGCCGACTCGACGATGACCGAGTGGGAATTCCTCTCCCGCGTCGCCGAGGGAGCGGACTGCGGCATCCTCCTCGACGTCAACAACGTCTACGTGAGCGCGCGCAACCACGGCTTCGATCCGCTCCACTACCTGGCCGGCATTCCTTCCGGCCGGGTGGCCCAGTTCCACCTCGCCGGGCACGCCGACAAGGGCAGCTACCTGCTCGACACGCATGACGCGCCGGTGCCCGGCCCGGTCTGGGATCTGTACCGGGCCGCCGTGCGGCGCTTCGGGCGCGTTCCCGCCCTGGTGGAGTGGGACGATCACCTTCCCGCGCTGGAGGACGTCATCGCGGAGAGCCGGCGGGCGCAGGAGATCGAGCGCCAGGAGCTGGCGAGGGTCGCGGCATGAAGCTGGCGGACCTCCAGGCTTCGTTCTGGCGCGCGCTCCAGGGCGACGAGGTGGACCGATCCTTCGTCGCCGGCCCGGACCGGCTGCGGGTGTACGCGGACATGTTCCTCTTCCGCCAGGTGGACGCGCTGCGGGAGGAATTCCCCCAGACGGCGGAGCGGCTGGGCGACGAGCGGTTCTTCTCCCTCGCCAAGGGCTACGTCCGCGCCCATCCCTCCGAGGATCCCGACCTGGGCCGGCTGGGCCGCCATTTCGCCGCTTTCGCAGAGGCGAGCGAGGAAGGGCCCCTGCTGGGCAAGCTGCCCGGGCTGGAATGGGCGCGCAGCGAGGTGTTCCTGGAGGCCGAAGTCACGCCCATCGGGGCGGAGGAGTTCGCCCGCTCCCTGCGCGCGCGTCCCGTCCCGGCGTTGCGCCTTTCGGGCCGCACCGCCGTCTGGCGCAAGGGATTCGAGGTGCAGGAGGCGGAGCTGTCCGCCGAAGAAGCGCGCGCCCTCGAACTGTTGCTCGAGGGCGCGCCGTTCGAGGAGATCTGCGGCGCCTTCCCGGACGCCGCCACCGCCTTCGAGGCTTTGAGCAGCTGGATCGGCGAAGGCTGGCTTACTGCTGCGCCGCCTGGCTCGCCGGGGTAGCGGGCGCCGCCACCGAGCTCGCCCCCTGCTGGTGCAGGGCCTGGCCGCGCTGCTCCAGGCGCTCGCCGTGCTTCTCCCGGCGCTCGCCCCGGTTCTCCATCCGCTCGCCCTGGTGCTCCATCCGCTCGCCGCGGCGCTCCTCGTGGTGGGCCTTGCGGTCGACCCGGTTGGCCGCCTTCACGTGCCCTTCGGAGCGGAGCTGATCCGCTCGCTGCTCCTTGGCCTGACCGTCCTTCTCCAGCCTCTCGCCCCGCGCCTCGCGGCGCTGGCCGTGGTTCTCCATGTGCTGGCCCTGCCGCTCCAGGCGCTCGCCACGGCGCTCGAGGTGGTCGGCGCGATCGGCGCGGGCCGCGACGGGAATCAAGAGAAGCGCTCCCAATACTCCGCTGAGAAAAGCTTTCATGTCCGTATCCTCCGGGGGTCCATTCCAGTGAACCCGGGGGACGCGGGAGCGGTAAAGCGACGTTGGTCGCTGCGCAAACCGCTCACTTCTCTGGAAAGGCAGCTAGCCGGAGGCGCGGGTGGGTTCGCGGCGCAGATGTCGCCTCTCCTCCGCCCGGGGGAGCAAGGAGAGCAGGCGGGAGCGCTCGTCGGGATCGGCCGCCAGCGCCAGCGAAGCCTTGGCCGCGAAGAGATCGAAGAAGGCGCGCAGCGCGCCCTGCGCCTCCTGCAGCTTGGCCTGCTCGTCGGCCACGGTGGCGGGCGCGCCGGCCAGGGCCCCCAGCTCGCGCACCAGGTCCTGCATCGCCTGCACGTCCTCGGGAAGGAGCCCGATGTCGGCGCGCACCTCGCGGTGCGTCTCCAGGGCGGCGAGGATGCGGGTGAGCGCCCGGGCCACGTGCGCCGGCTGGCGGGCGGAGAAGGGGTCGCCGAATCCGAAGTCGTGCGCCACCCGCCGTCCCTCGGCGCCGCGGGCCACCCGCAGGACGGAGCTGCGCACCGCCTGCGCCGTGGCCGCCGCGTCCGCCAGCAGCTCGGCCAATTCCTGCGAGCGGCCGCGCGCGCTCAACGCCGCGGCCGGCAGCGCCTGCAGGTGATCCTCGATCTCCTTGGCGAGCTGCAGGGCGGCCTCGCAATACCCGCCGTCCAGGCCGCGCCGGGAGAGCTCCGCGGAATGTTCCTCGACGGCCCGCACCACCGCGCGGGCCGCCTGCGCATCGGCCAGCGGATCGGAGCGGCAGAGCGTGGCGCCGTCCGCGTTCTTCAAGGCCCGCGCCGCCAGGTCCTCCCGCGCCTCGGAGGCGGACGCTCCTTCTGACTTCGCCGGAAGTGTCGGGTTCTTTCGGGCCATTGCGGCCCTCCGCTGTGTCGGATGCCGTGGAGAAGCTGCTTCGGAGGAGTGCGGGAGAAACTGTTGCGCAAACGCAGTCAATTGGCAATGGCCGGACCGGCTGCCAGCCTGGGGAGACACAATTGGCGGCATTCCCCGTCCGGCTCGCGTGCGGCGGCTTGCCGCAGTACCTTGCGCCGATGCTGCACGTGGCGAACGGCGACCACGCCCTCTCCGTCCTGCGCGCGGCCGGGCTCCCCGGGGAGGTGACCGCCTGGTCGGACGTGCTCGACCAGGGACCGATCCGCGGCGATCCCGGGACGCACGAGCTCCGGGCGCTGCGAGCCGCCTGGCTTTCGGACAGCGGCGCGGGAGCGCCGGAGCAGGTCCGCGCCCAGCTCGAGTCCTGGGATGCCGCGCTGTGCGCGCCCAGCGACGAGACCGTGCTCTGGTTCGAGGCCGATCTCACCTGCCAGCTCGCCCTGCTCCACCACCTGGTGCTGGTGGATGCCTCGGCGGTGGTCACCCAGGATCCGGTCCCGCGGCAGAAGGACTTCACCGCCCTCCTCGCCGGACGCAAGCGCTACGACCGGCAGAAGGCGCGGCTCGCCTGGGCGGCGATCTCCGGCCCCGACCCGGGCCGGATCGCCTCGCTCGATCTCTCCGGCCTGCCCCCGCAGATGGGGCCGGCGCTGCGCCGGCTGATCGAGGAGCTGCCCGAGGCGGGCAGCGGCCTTTCCCGCACCGAGCGGGAGGTGCTGGAGGAGGAGGGCTCGTTCCTCGCGGTGCAGGCCCGCGAGGAGGTTCCCTGGATCACCGACCTGTTCTTCGCCCGCGTGGTCACCGAGCTGCACGAGGCCGGCCTCTTCGACGAGCCCGCCCGGAGCGAATGCCTCGCCGGCCGGCTCGACTACCGCGCCCGCGCGGCGGACCGCTGGGTGGGCGGCGTGCTCCTGCAAGGACCTTCCTGCTTCCGCCGGAGCGGCCCGCAAATCGTGCGGGCCTCCGAGTAATTTTCCGCTTTCCAGGGGGCGCTGCGGATTTCCACCCAGGAGCGGCGATGGCCCCGTCCTTGCTGCGCCCGTAACTTCGTGCGAGCGAGAATCCCCGACCTCGCCGACTGGAAGGCGCAGGTCAAGTGCCAGTCCGGGTGTCCGGTCTCGACGGACGCGGGCCGCTACGTCCAGTTCATCGCCGAAGGCCGCGACGAGGCAGCGTACCTGGTCGCCCGAGCTCCCAACCCCTTCGCCTCGGTCTGCGGCCGGGTCTGCGCCGCGCCCTGCGAGGACGCCTGCCGCCGGGGCAGCATCGATCTCCCCATCTCCATCCGGGCGCTGAAGCGATCGGTCACCGAGAAGTTCGGGGTGGAATCGGTCAAGCCCGACACCCAGGACCAGCTTCGCGGCGCCCCCCTCGGGGAAGGGAACCGCTATGCCGCGCACCTGGGCGGGGAGGCCGCGGGAGCCTCCGCCCGGGCGCGCAAGGTGGCGGTGATCGGCGCGGGTCCCGCCGGGCTCTCCGCCGCGCATGATCTCGCGCTGCTCGGCTACCGGGTCACCGTGTTCGACGCGAATGCGGAGCCGGGGGGAATGCTCCGCTTCGGCATCCCCGAATATCGCCTGCCCCGCACCCTGCTGGGGGCGGAGATCGACAAGATCCTCTCCCTGGGCGTGACCCTGAAGCCGCAGCACCCCCTCAGCGCCGGGTACGGGCTCCCCGAGCTGCGCGCCGAGGGCTTCGAGGCGATCTTCCTCTCCGTCGGGGTGCAGAAGGGCCGGGACCT
>DATKAG010000018.1:0-2229 GCA_035498355.1 Myxococcales bacterium
CCGATGACGCTGCCGATCAGGGCGCCCAGGATCAGGATGACCAGCAGGACGACGACGCTATCCAGCTTCTTGGCCACGGCTCGGCCCCTCCTCTGCGGCCCCGGTGGGGCCGATGGGCGCCTTGCGCAGGACCATGCCGAAGATGAAGAGGACGCTGGCGCTTCCCGCCAGCGCCAGGAGCGAGAGCCGGAACGTCACCGAGGACACCAGCAGCGCCGTGAGGGCGTGCGAGATGCAAAAAAGGTAGATCAGGAGTACGGACTCCACACGGCCCAGGCCGAGGTGCACCAGCCGGTGGGACGAGTGGTCGCGCCCGCCGACGACGGGAGACTGCCCCCGGCGGATACGCAGGATCACCACCAGGGTGGTGTCGAAGATGGGATAGGCCAGCAGCAGGAGGGGGATCAGCACGGCGGTCGGCGCGGTCGGGCTGTGCCAGCTGCCCAGGGCCGCCAGGGCCGCCAGGCTGAAGCCGAGGAAGAGGCTCCCCGCATCTCCCATGAAGATGCGGGAGCGGAAGTTGAAGGGCAGAAATCCCAGACAGGCGCCGGCCAGGGCGCCGGCGCTGACGGCGCTGGGCAGCTGCTCGGGGCCGAGGCCGGCGTAGCGGGCACCCAACAGGGCCAGCGTCAGTCCGGCGATGGCCGCGACACCGGCGGAGAGCCCGTTCATGTTGTCCAGGAGGTTGAAGGCGTTGGTGATGCCGACGAGCCAGAAGAGGGCGAAGGGTGCGGCCAGCCATGGCCAGGGCAGCACGCGGGCCCCGACCCCGGCGTAGATGACAAAGGCCCCCGCCGCCCCTTGAACCAGCAGACGGAGCCACCAGGGGAGCCCTACCCCGCGGGGGTCCCGGTCGTCGTAAAGCCCCGTCCCCAGCAAGAGGGCGGCGCCCGCCAGGATACTCAAGATGGTGCGGTCCGTGACACCCGCGGCCAGCAGTCCGGCCGTCTGGGCCAGCGCGATGGCGGTTCCGCCCAGGAGCGGGGTGGGCGCGACGTGGATCTTGCGGGCGGCCGGACGATCCAGGATACCCAGCCGCCGCGCCGCCCAGGCGCACAGGGGCGTGAGGCTGAGGCTGGCGCCGCAGCCGACCAGAAACGGGAGCACCAGGGGGGTAAGATAGCCCATGGCCTAGAGACGCACCACGGACTCGGACCGGTGCGGGACACGGCGCGTGGCGCCGGTGGCATCCACGATCAGCCGGGCGTGCGTGAGCAACTGGGGCAGGTCGAAGGAACTGTGGGCCACCGCCAGGCACACGCAGTCCTGCGTCCGGAGTGTCTCCTCGGTCAGGGGCACGGAGCGCAGCCGTGGTCCCGGCGCTTGCCCGCCGCCGTGCTCGTCTTCGAGCGAGATCTCGGGCACGTACGGATCGTGATAGGTCACCTCGGCCCCGTGCGCCAGGAGGATCCGCATCAGGGCGAGGGAGGGGGAGTTTCGGAAATCGTCGATGTCCCGCTTGAAGGCGGCACCCAGGACGAGCACCTTGGCGTCGAGGAGCGGCTTGCCCCGGCGATTCAGGGCCTCGGAGATGCGGTGCACCGTGAAGACGGGCATTCCGGAGTTGACCTCGGCCGCCAGCTCGATGAACTTGGTGTAGAAGTCGAACTCCCGCGCCTTCCAGGACAGATAGTAGGGGTCCACCGGGATGCAGTGGCCGCCCACGCCGGGCCCGGGGTAGAAGGGCATGAAGCCGAAGGGCTTGGTGGCGGCGGCGTCGATGACCTCCCAGACGTCGATGCCCATCCGGTTGCAGAGCATGGCGAGCTCATTGACCAGCGCGATATTCACGCTGCGGAAGATGTTCTCCAGCAGCTTGCACATCTCGGCCACGCGGGGGTTGGAGACCCGGTGGATCTGCTCCGCTGGCACGAGCAGCCCGAACAAGGCGGCGGCAGCCTCGGTGGAGGCGGCATCGATCCCGCCCACGACCTTGGGCGTGTTGTGGGCGCTGAACTGCTTGTTGCCGGGATCGATGCGCTCGGGAGAGAAGGCCAGGAGGAAGTCGCGCCCGGCGCGCCGGCCGCCGGTCTCCAGGATGGGGCACACCAGCTCCTCCGTGGTGCCGGGATAGGTGGTGGACTGCAGGACCACCAGGGAGCCCGGGGCTACGTGCGGCGCCAAGGAGCGGCAGGCCGCCTCGATGAAGGAAAGGTCCGGGGCCTTCATGCGGTCAAACGGCGTCGGGACGCAGATCACGACGGCATCGGTCTGGGCGCAGGCGCTGTA
>DATKAG010000019.1:0-10396 GCA_035498355.1 Myxococcales bacterium
CAGCCCCACGGCGATCCGCTCCAACAGGCGCGCGCGGTCCTCCGCCCGCCCCGGCAATTCCGCTTCCATCCTCGCGATTCGTTGAATCGGATGCCCCATCCGCCGGCGCCTCGTCTCGCCGCGCCAGCACACTCAGCGCAACGGGCCGCGCAGCGCAACCTTGCGAAGGTTCGAGTTTTTACTGGGCAACGCTAGGCGCGCCAGCGGGAGTTGAAAAAAATACTGCCCTGCGGCCGGGCGGGCGCTCAGTTGGGGTTGTAGGTCTCTGCGTAATTGAGCGGAGTGGCTGGGCTCCCGGCCGCGAGGATCTCCACGATGGAGCTGATGGTGATGGGAGCGAGCCCGAAGTCCTTGCGCTGCTCCAGCATGGGAGCGGTGGGCGACATCGTTCCCGTCCCCGAGTTGGGATTGTAGCGCTCGCAGCTCGACAGTGTATTGCTCCCGGTGCTCGTGCCTCCGCAGAGGAGGATATTGTCCGTCGCCACCGTGGCTGCCGCATGATTGGAGCGGATGCCGGCCAGGCTGGCGATGGAAGTGAACGTGCCGGCGCTGAAGAGGAACTGGGTCGCCACCGGTGTGCCGGAGCCCGCCCCCGTCACGCCGCCGGAGATCAGCACCTTTCCGGCGTTGGTGCTGGCGCCGCCGATCAGGACGGCGGTGTGGAAGCGCTTGTCCTCGCCGCTGGGAAGCGCGCCGGTGTTGCTGAACGTTCCGGTTCCCACCGCCGGATCGAAGATCTCCGCCGTGCGATCGGCGGCGAGATTGCCGGTCTTCCCGCCGACGATCAGGACCGTCGTCCCGGTGAGCGTTCCGGTGAAGCTCGCACGCGGTTGCGCCATGTTGTTGGATACGTTCGCGGTAGTGGGGACGGCGGCGGTTCCCGCGTCGTACTTGAGGGCAGTGTTCAGGTTCGTCGCGCCGTCAGTCCCTCCGGCGATCAGCACGAGCCCGGCATTGTTCAGCAGCACCGCGATGTGGCGCGCCCGGGCGGAGGTCACCGTCCCGGTGGTGGCCACGGTGGTGGTGCTGAAGGTGTCGGTCGCCGGGTTGTAGAACTCCGCGGAGGTGGTGGGTGTCGCCGGGCCGGCGGCCGTGAACCCGCCGATGATCAGCACCTTCCCCCCATTGTTCGCCGCCGTCTGGGGGATCTTCACCGCCGTGTGGAACGCCCGCGCCGTGTTCAGCGAGCCGGTGGTCGGTGCGCAATTTCCCGTGGCGTCGCAGATGCGCGCGGCGGTCACCGGCGTGTTGGTGCCGTCCGCGCCCCCGGCGATCAGCACCTTGCCGTTGTCCAGCGCGGTGACGGTAGCGCCAACCCGTACCTCCGAGATGCTGGTCGCGAGCGACGACCAGAAACCGGGCGCGACGTTGATGGTCACCGAGGGCGTGGTTGCCGCCGCGGTGCCCGCCGCGTTCGAGACCATCAGCGTGTAGGTGGTGGACGACTGGGAGGGGGCGACGTTGATCCCCACCGTCGAGGTCAGCCCGCCATAGCTCGAGCCGTCGCTCCCCACGATGGTGGCGGTGCCCGGCACCACCGCCCCGTTGAAGCTGAACGTCGGGGTAAGGGTGGCGAAGCCTCCCTGGTGGATGAGGGTGCTGTCCGCCACCAGATTCGTGGCGGTGGCCGTGGGAACGACCGTGACGTTGGCGGTGGCCGTCGCGCTGGGGCCGGTGGAAGGAGTGACCGTGAGGGTGTAAGTGAGCGCGCCGTTGGTCGTCCCGTTCACCGTCACCGTCCCGCCGCTGGAGATGGTGGTGGCGCCGAGGGTGGCGTTGCAGGAGGGCGCGCAGGAGAGCCCCGCGGGAGCGTTGCCGCTGGCGCCGCTCCCCCCGAACGAGGCGGAGAGCGAAGTGCTGGAGCCGTTGGTGATGGTGGCGGCCGCGGCGCGGAAAGCAGTGATCTGCGCGCTCACCGTGGCGGTGGCGGTGTTGTTGAGAGTGGCGCTGTCCCCGGCCAGGTTGGTGACCGTGAGCGTGTACACGGTGCTCGCCTGGATGTTGTTGAAGGTGGTGCTGCCGCCCGAGGGGCCGGCGGTCACCCCGTTGATCCGCGCCGTGCCGCCCTGCGCGTTGTAGGTGTGGTTGAGCACCACGTTCGACCCGGGGGCGAAGGTGGCGGTGGGGGTCCCGCTCGACTGGAAGGTGAAGCTGGCAATGCTGGGCAGCGGCTCCACCGTGACCACGGTGGTGGCGCTGCTGCTGGCGAGCGCGGAGTTCTGCACCGTGGCCGTGTAGGTGCAGGTCGAGGTCGCCGCCACGGTGGGCGCGGTGGCGTTCTGCGAGCCGGCGCCCGCCACCAGGGTGATGTTGAAGGGGGTGACCGTCGCCACCGGCACGCAGACCCCGGCCACCGCGGCGTTCCCAACCACCCCCGTCGAGGTGACGGAGAAGTTCACCGTCGCCCCGGAGCTGACGTGGATGCTGGAGGCGCTGAAGTTCGTGATCACCGGCTGGGGCACGGGCGTGACGATCACCGCCGTCGCCAGGATCACCAGGTCGGGGGCGGTGGCCGCGTTGCGCAGCTCCAGGGTGTAGGCGAGCTGCGCCGGGCTGCTGGGCGTGGCGGGAATGGGCACGATGGCCGTCCCGCCCGGGGCGGCGATGGTGCCCACCTGCGTGCCCAGGGCGTCCTTCACGATCCCGCTGGTCCAGGAGCCGATGGCGGGCGCGGTGAAGGTGAGGTTGCCGGTCTGGCCCTGGGTGATGGCAGTGGGCGAGACGGTGAAGTTCCCGGTGAAGGAGACGGGAGCGACCACGGAGACGGCTACGTCCGGGGGCTGCCCGGTAGTGCTGCTCTCGGTGATCACGCCCGAGCGGCTGGTGACGCGCAGCTTGAAGCTGGTGTTGGCGTCGGGGTTGACCAGCAACGTGGCCCCGCTGGCGATGCTGGCGCTGCCCCCCGCGGCGCTGATCACCGTCCCGGTCCCGCCGCTGAAGGTGGCCGCGATGGCCACGCTCGCTCCCGAGGTGACGGTGGCGGAGGCCCCGCCCCCGATGGTGAAGGCGGTGATCGCAGGCTTGGCGTTGTCCACGTGCAAGGTCCCGCTGGCGCTGCCGGTCTTCCCGTCGCCGGCGGTGACCGTGGCGGTCAAGGTCTGGTCGCCGTCCGACAGCGAACCGGTGTTCACGTCGAAGGCGAAGAGCGGCGGGCTGGCGGCCGTGGCGGAGGCGGGAAAGCTGGTGGAGCCGGAGGTGAGGGCGACGGACTGCACGCCGCTGGTGGCCCGGGCGGTGACCTGCACGCGCACCGTGCCGCTGAGGAAATCGGCCGGGGCGTGGCCGTCGACGCCGACGATGGCCACCGAGGCGCTGGAGGTGGAAGTCCCGGCGATGCACTTCCCCTGGCTGCAGACCGGGTAGTCGGTGGGGCAGGAGACGTCGTCGGCGCAGGGGATCTGGCCGGCCGCGTCCACGCTGCAGCCAGCCAGCAACAGGGCCGCGGCGGCGAAAAGATGGGCGAGGATCTGCCTGAGCGTTTGGTTCATCACCGTCCCCAGTCCGGCCCCGATCGCGTCGGGCCGGGGGCCAAAGAATGCGAAAAGGATCAGAAGGCGAACAGCGCCGTCGCCACGCCGGCGGCCACCAGCCCGCCCGCGAACCCGACGAACGCCAGCGTCTTGTTGCTCTTCTCGGTCTCCAGCAGGTGCTGGGCCTCCTGGCCGGAGTGCACCTGGCTGGTGAGATCGTCGTGCGCCGAGCTGGCCTTGGTGAAAGCGAGCGCCCCTCCGCCCAGCGCCAGCACCGCTACGCCTGCGGTCACGTACGCCATGGTCCGCTGCACGCCGCTCGAGGGCTGCGCCTCCCGCACCGGCATGGGCGCGGCCGCCGTCACCGCCGCCGCGGGCGCCTTGTCCACGGGCTTGGCGGGCGTCGTCACGGCCACGGCCGTGGCGGCGGAAGCCGCGCCGGCCGCCGCGGCCTGCTTCCTCGGCGGCTCCGTCTTCGGCGGAGTCGCGCCGGGCAGGGGAAGCGCCAGGGGCAGCGGCGCCGCGGAGGCCACCTTCTCATCCTTCTTCACCGGTTCCGGGCCGGGGAGAGGCAAGGGGGGCGGAGATCCCTTCGCGGCCGTGGCGTTGTCGGGAAGATCGAGGCCGGGCAACGGTAGCGGCGCGTCCGCCTTCTTGGTGGTCGCCGCGGCCGCGCCGGGGAGCGTCAGGCCCGGGCCGGGCAACGCCAGCGGCTGGTCCTGCGGCGTCTGCAGCTTCGCCAGCTTGGCCTTCACCTTCTGCGCGTTCCCGGGCAGGGCCAGCGGGTCGGCCAGGTACGCCTCGTAGCTCTTCTTCGCCTCGGCCTTGTTGCCCAGGTGCGCCTGGGCGTCGCCGATGCCGATCAGGTACTCGGCATTGGGCTCGGCCGCGTACGCCGCCTTCCACTCCTGCAGGGCCTTGCGCCACTGGTTCTTCTTCTCCGCCGTCCGCGCGGCCTTGACGTGGGAGCTGGCGTCGGCGAAGGCCGGGGCCGCTGCGCACACCACGATCGCCACGGGTACGGCGGCAAACGCTCTCATGCTGGCCCCCTCGGCCGCCGGACAGGCGGTCTGCCAAACATTCCGCCGGGTTGGGGGTACTGTCAAGCAGTCTGCTTTTGGCTCCCCGCCCCCCCGGCGGGGCGGGCGCCGGAGAGATCGACGAGCGAGATTCCGATCTTCCGGGCCACCTCGAAGATGCGCTCGTCGCGGTAGAACTCACCGTAGACCACCCGCTTGATCCCGGCGTTGGCGATCATCTTGAAGCAGGGCCAGCAGGGGCTGGCAGTGGTGTAGATGTCCGCCCCCTCGATGCGCACGCCGTTGCGCGCGGCCTGGAGGATGGCGTTCGCCTCGGCGTGGATGGTGGCGATGCAGTGGCCGTTCTCCAGCACGTGGCCCACGTCATCGCAGTGGGGCATCCCCCGGATGCTGCCGTTGTACCCGGTGGAGAGGATGATCCGGTCGCGGACCAGCAGCGCGCCCACGTGCTTGCGATCGCAGGTGGCCCGCGAGGCGACCACGGCGCCGATCTTCATGAAGTAGCTATCCCAGTCCGCGCGCATGGACGCGAGTGTATCCGGGCGGAGCCGGCTGGACCACCCGCGGCTATCGCCCCACGGCGATGGGCGCGGCCGCGGTCCCCGGGCCCGGGAGCGGGGCCGCTTCCTTGAGCCCGGCGAGCTGGCCGATGCCGGCGCGCAGCACGAAGGAGCGGATCTTGGCCGGCGGGGCGAGGAACGTCTCGCCCGGCATGGGCACGTCGAAGGAGAAGTCGTCCTTGCTCAAACCGCCGAAGGCGACCTTCGCCGTCCGGTACCCTTCCACCAGGCCCACCAGCCGGCCCGAAGGCACGTCGAAGACCCCGCCGCCGGAGGCGCCGTAGCCGATGGGCGCGTCGGTCTTCATCGCCCGCTGGATGCGGGAATCCTGCTCGTCGACCTCGATCTGGCTGACGATCCCCGAGGAGACGCTCAAGGCCCGCCCGTAGGGAGCGCCGATCACCACCACGTCGTCGCCCACGTCCACGCTGGGCACGGGGGCGAGCGTGGCAGCCGGGAGCGCCTCCCCCTCCACTGCCAGCAGCGCCAGGTCGTCGTCCGGCACCTTGCCCTCGGCGAACACGCGCGCGGCCAGCCGGTGCGGCCGGGGCCGCTCCACCAGCACCACGAAAGATGCGCTCCCGGCGAGCCCCTCGCGCTGGACCACGTGCTCGTTGGTCAGGACGTAGGAGGTGGTCCCGTCCACGGCCACCACTACCCCGCTGGCCATCCGCACCACGTTGCCCCGGACCAGCACCTCCACGCGCACGCTCTGCCGGAGCGCCTTCTGCGCCACCCGGCTCCTGTCGCTGCGGGCGAAGGCCGGGAGGGCGGCAAGGAGAAGGGCGAAGGCGGCGGAGCGAAGGGTCAAAGCTGTCCTCCAGGGTTGCCTTCCCTGGAACAGTACAGCCTGGCCGACCGATTCCAAAATCCGGCGGAAACGCGGCGGACACATCGCTCTGTTACGCTAGGGAGGTGCCGCCCCGCCGTGTCTCCGTTCCCCTGATCGTCGCCGGGTTCGTGGTCGGGCTCCTGTTGGCGAGCCTCGACCACATCCTTCCCCAAGCGCTCATCCAGGAGGGGCCCGGCAAGTGGGTGGTGATCTTCGTCGACTGGGTGGCCCCGCCCACGGCGGGCGTGCTGCTCGCCGGCGCCCTGCTCTACGCGCAGCGCGCGCTCCGCCTGCACGAGGCCGAGCGCGCGGCCGCGCAGGTGCTCGCCGAGCGGCTGGCGGGGACCGAGCGGCGCCAGGCGATCTGGGTGGTGGCGGCGGCGGTGGCCCACGACGTGAAGAACCCGCTGCACAACCTCGCCTTGCTCATCGAGGACCTGGGCGAGGAGACCGACCCGGCCGCGCGGGAGGCGCTGATGAAGCGCATCCGGGAGAACGTCTCCCGGGCCAGCGGGCGGATCGCGGAGCTCTCGCGGGCGGGCCGGCAGTGGCAGGACAGCGTGGATCAGAAGGTGGACCTGGCGGCCACGCTGGACCTGCTCCGCGAGCGGCTGGCGCCCACCGTGCAGGCGACCAAGGCCACCCTGCAGATCGACTGCCCCAAGGGCCTCGCCATCCGGGGAGACGCCCACGCCGTGCGCAGCGCGGTGGAGAACGTGGCCGCCAATGCCCTGGAGGCGCTGCAGACAGGGGGGACCGGCGGCAGGCTGGCCTTGCGCGCCCGGCAGCAGGACGGGACGGTGGAGCTGATCGTACAGGACGATGGTCCAGGTATCCCCGAGGCCGTACACCAGGCATTATTCGCCCCGTTCGCCTCCGGTCACGGCAGCACCGGTCTGGGCCTCGCCATCGCGCGGGCCCTGGCCCGGGCCGGCGGCGGCGATCTGGTGTGCACCGATGCCGCGCCGGGGCGCACGACCTTCCGCTTTACCTTTCAAGCGGCATGAGGGTTAAATGGATGAAATGATCGCCGGCCGCGCCGAAGCCCTCCCCCGTACCTCGCCGCGCACCATCCTCCTGGTGGAGGACGAGCCGGATGCCCGCACCATCCTCGCCCGCCGCCTGCAGGCCTTCGGGTGGAATTGCCTCGCCCATCCCAGCGTGGAGGCGGCGCTGCACGACCCCGAGCTGCGCCACGTGGAGGCGGTGGTCGCCGACGTGGTGCTGGGGGAAGGGAAGCTCTCCGGCATCGACCTGATCGGCGCCCTGCGCAAGCAGGACGTGCGCGCGCCGGTGGTGCTGGTCACCGCCTTCGCGGATACCCAGCGGCTGAAGTCGGCGCTGAACGCCGGCGCCTCGTACCTGTTGGAAAAGCCCTTCACCACCGAGGCCCTGCGCCAGGTGCTCGACAAGGTGACCTCGGTCGACCTCGACCTGGCCCGCCTGGTGAACAAGGCCCTCTCCCGCGCCCGCCTCACCCGCAAGGAGGAGGAGGTGGCCCGCCTGGTCCTCAAGGGCCTCACCTCGGCGGAGATCGGCGCCATGATGGGCAACAGCGAGAAGACCATCAAGCAGCACCTGACGCAGGTCTACGCCAAGCTGGGCGTCGCCGGCCGCGCCGAGTTCTTCCACATGGTGTTCCCCAGCTAGACTTCTCAAGCCAGCGCGCGCGTGCCATCGTGGCGGGCGTGCTGCGCAGGGAGCCCTACCGGCTGCTCTTCCCCCTGGGCGCCCTGCTCGCCTGGGCCGGGGTGCTGCCCTGGCTGTTCTTTGCCCTGAGGATCCGCGGCGCCTACGAGCCGATCAACGACGTGCTCGCCTACCGCTCGTTCCTCCACCCGCTGGCGGAGCTGGATGGGTTTCTCGGCTGCTTCGCGGCCGGCGTGCTCCTCACCGCCTTCCGCCCTCCGCCCGCGGCCTGGCAGGTGGCGGTGGCGGCGCTGGCGCCGCTGGCGAGCGCGGTCTGCGCCGCCCTGGGGCACTGGCAGCTGGGGCAGCTCGCGTCCTTGCTGCTCCTGGCCGTGATGCTGGAGTTCACCCTGCGCAGGCTGGACCGGCCCTGGCCGGTGAGCCTCTGGTGGATCGGGATGGCCTTTCTCATGGGCGCCGGCGGGGCGGCCCTGGCGGAGATGGCGGCGGCGCGCGGCAATGACTGGTTCCGGATGCACGAGATCGGCCGCAACCTCGTGATCCAGGGATCCTTCACCGGCCTGGCGGTGGCCGCGGCCCGGGTGATGCGCAGGGACGAGCACAGCCCGGCCGCCCTGCACCTGATCGCCGGCGTCGTCTTCATCGCCAGCTTCTTTCTGGCCCGGACGCACATCGGGTTCGCCATCCGGGCCGCGGTGACGGTGTGGCTCGCGCTTCCCCTGCGGCCGGAATGGGAGCTCGGGCCGCGCAACCTGCGCCGCTCCTTCGCCCACCTCGCCCTCTGGATGCTGGCGGTGGGCAACGCCTGGGTGGCCTTGGCCCCGCAGATCCGCCGCGCCGGCCTGCACGTCATCTTCCTCGGCTGCTTCACCGCGCTCTTGCTCGGGGCCCTCTTCCCCCGCTCCGGCGAGAAGCCCAGCTTCCCCCTGCGCAAGCTGGCCTGGGCCGGCGGGCTGGTGGCGCTCTCCATGGTGGGCCGGGTGATGGTGGAGCTGGATCCCAGCCAGTTCCACCTCTGGATGGGCGTCTCCTCGGCGTCGTTCCTCGCCGCCACCCTCGCCTGCGTGCGCGTTCCGGTGGGAGCGCCTCAGTCGGTGTAGCGCTTGGCCAGCAGCAGGACGATGCCGTCCTTGGCGCAGTTGTCGCAGTACCCGTACTTCTCCAGCGACTGCAGGGTCTGCTGCACCTGCTGCTGCTCGCGCAGGTTGAGCTGCGCGCGCTCGTCGCCCAGGTAGCGGAGGACCCGCTCCGCGTTCTTGCGCAGGGTGCGCTTGCGCTCGTCGAAGAAGTGGTCGCGCAGGCGGCGGAAGAGATCGGGGAAGATCTCCGCGTAGTCGATCTCCCCCTCCGGGTGCTCCAGCCGGTGCGCGCCCACCGCCGCGATCAGCCCCCGGCGGAACTCCCGCCGGTCCTCCGAGCCCGCCATCACGATGGACTCGGTCTGGGCCATCATCTCCTCGTCTGGCCGCTCCATCTCCCCGGTGTGGGGGTTGCGCAGCCGCTCCCCGCGCGTCCAGGCCAGCACGTGCAGCACGTAGCGCTCGAACATGGTCCGGTACTGCTTCTCGGAGATCAGTCCCATCGCCTGGCGCACCTCCTCCTCCAGCACGTCCAGGTACTCGGCTTCCGCCACCCGCACGAACTCCTCGTGGTCGTGGTAGCCGTCCACCACTTCCTGCTGGAGGAACTCGTAGACGCTCTTGTCCCGGGTGAGCGCCTCCAGCTCCTCCAGCACCGCCTGCGGGGTGAGGCACTTCCAGGAGGCGCTCTGGGCCGCGTTGCCGATGGCCGTCTTCAGCTCCCGGGCGCTGGCCCCGGTGCGGCCCTCGTAGTTCGGGTAGCTGTCGGACTCCTTCCAGAAGTCCTGCAGGTGCTTCTTCAGCTCCCGCGCCTGCTGCGAGGAGAGGCGGTCGGGGGCGCGGCCTTCGTCGTAGAGCCGGGCCTTCTCCAGCGGGGTGAGGTGATCGGCCAGCTTGCGCAGGTCGCCCTTGTAGCGGTCGCTCACCGGCTTCTTCAGCCGGGTGAGCACGGCCCAGAGCGCTCCCACCCAGGTGGCGTGGGGAGCCACGTGCTTGCCCACGCTCTCCCGCAGGCGGAACTCGTAGACCCGCTCCTCCTCCGAGACCCGGCGCAGGTACGGCACCCGCACCAGCTCGATGCGGCCCTTGAACGAGGCGAAGTCGCCCATCTCCTTGAACGCCGAGAGATGCTTCTCGTTGCTGGAGGCGATCAGCACCGAGTCGAGGTGGAGGAGGAAGTGGTTCATGCGGGCGATGCCGGTCTCCACCGTGCCCAGCAGGTACTTGTAGTGCTCCAGCGGCCGCTTGAGCAGGTCGGAGAACTCGATCACCCCCCGGTTCCCCGCCACCAGCGGCCCGAACGGCTCGTAGAGGGAGAGGTTCTGCAGCGCCCCCGGCAGGGCCCCGTGGCTCTTGTCGGCGGTCACCTGGCGGTAGTCGGCGTCCACCGACATCTGCGGCTCGACGGTGACCGCGCCGATCATGTAGCGGCGGGAGAGGTAGAACCTCTCCACCTGCACGTGCCGCAGGACCTTGAGGACGTCGCCGTTGTACGATTGCAAGAGCGCCGCGTAGATCTGCCGGCACTTGTGGCACAGCTCCCCCTCCAGCACGCCGGCGGCGAGCTGGAAGTCGGCGCCCGGCCTGGCGTGCTCGGTGAGCAGCCGCTGGCGCTCGCCCCGGGGGACCAGGAAGAGGGGGTGGTCCTTCATCTCGCAGGCGAGGCGGGCGTCGATCTGCTCCCCCTCCAGCACGCCGGCGGCGAGCTGGAAGTCGGCGCCCGGCCTGGCGTGCTCGGTGAGCAGCCGCTGGCGCTCGCCCCGGG
>DATKAG010000020.1:0-2297 GCA_035498355.1 Myxococcales bacterium
CGCGATAATTGGGGAGTTTATTGGGGAGTGATATTTGGCTATCGCTCTAAGACCTTGAAAGATATGGTGAGCGCGGCAGGATTCGAACCTGCGACCCATGCCTTAAAAGGGCATTGCTCTACCAGCTGAGCTACGCGCCCACGAGATTCACTCTAGCACAGGCGAAGCGCGGGGTTGGTAGCTAGTCGCTGGTAGCCGGCTGATGGGGAAGACGGTCGGCGAGGTCGAACGCTGGTCCCGTGAGCTTCAATTCGCGCCGGGGATAGCGCTATAATCCGCGACCAGCACCCACACCGACCCTCCGCACGGGGAGCGCGAGCCGGGCCGCCCGCCGCTCCGAAACGTGGGCTGCACGGAGGAGCCATCATGCGCATGCCCGTCCAGGCCTTGCTCAGTGCTCTTGTTCTTGCCGCTTCCCTTCCCGCTTCCGCCCAGGTGCTGAAAGGTTCGAAGCCGGCGGAGGAGAAGCCGCCGAACCCCAACCGCCTGTTGCTGCCCAGCAGCGCCTTCGCCGGGGGGATCCTGACCGGCTACGTCATGGGCCCGGACAACCAGCCGGTCGCCAACGCACCGGTGGCGGTAAACGGGGGCCTGCTGATGGGCGAGGTCATCGGCGACCCCATCAAGAAGAAGGAGGAGCAGCGGCATGAGCCGCCGCAGTCCCCCAGCGGCGGCTCGTTCACCGACTGGCAGAGGACCGCGATCGACTTCTGCAAGGCGGGACCTGGAGCCAATCCCGGTCCGCCCGACGACAATTCGGGCCCGCCGGACAAGCCCTCCTTCCAGTGGAGCGGCCGGGCAGCCACGGGCGGGGACGCAGCCTCGCCGCAGTGGGGGGGCTTCACCAATGCCGCCGGAGGCTTTCTCATTTGCGTTCCCCCGGGCGCGAAGGACCTGCACGTGAGCACGGGGGGAAGCGAGGGCGGGGGCGCCATCTCGGTCCTGATCGCACTCGACCAGCCGTCTGTGAGCCAGCTTCCCTCCGATCCCCCGTCTTTTTGCAGCCGGGGCGCGCACTTCGACCTGAAGGGCGCCTTCCCGCATGCGACCGCCGAGCAGGAGGGGAAGACGAGCGAGGTGGCGGTGGCGCTGGCCCTCGGCCCCGCGGGCCAGGCCCTGAGCACCCTCGAGTGTCCCCCCGACCTGCACCCCGGGCCGGTCAAGCTGACGCTCACCGATGGCAGCAGCCACACCCGCGAGTACCAGGCGCATCTCTTCCAGTTCGTCGACGGCGCCCTCGACCGCGAGCACCTGCTGGGAGGCCAGCCCGCCGACTTCTGGTACGAGGTCCAGATGGGGCCGGAAGAGGCGGGCAAATCGCTGTGCGTGAACGTGAGCGTGGCCGGGCCGGTGGTGCTGACCAATCCCCCGGCACCCCAGGTGACGCTCAACGGGGACGGGCGGGGAAGGATATCGGGCAGCATTCAGGCCACGCACGTGGCCCCGGGCTCGACCGTGCCCTTCGTCATCCACGCGCAGTTTACGGAGTGTGGGAAGTGACGGCGCTAGCCTCCCCTTCCTCCTCTTCCCTTCTTGCCGTAGGATGGCTTCGCAGGCCTCTGTGACCTTGGCGCGGGCCGGCGGCAGGAGCCGCCGGGCGCGAGAGCGGCGTTTTCGTGAAGATCTCGAAGAGTCCCGACCTGGCGGGCGACTTCTGGGGCGGGCTGGCGGCCATGCTGGTGGCGCTGCCCTCGGCCATCGCCTTCGGCGTGATCATCTTCTCGCCGTTGGGACGCGCCTACGCGGCCTCAGGCGCCGTCGCCGGCATCCTGGGAACCATCGCGCTGGGGCTGGTAGCCCCCGCCTTCGGCGGCACACGCCGGCTGATCACTACGCCCAGCGCGCCCGCGGCCGCCGTGCTCTCCGCCTTCGCCCTGGAGACCACCCAGAAGGGCGTGGGCGCGGACCAGGCCCTGGTCATGCTGGCCTTGGTGGCGCTGCTCTGCGGCGTCTTCCAGATCAGCTTCGGGATGGCAGGCCTGGGCAAGCTCATCAAGTACATGCCCTACCCGGTGGTGAGCGGCTACCTGAGCGGCGTGGGGCTGATCATCATCCTCGGCCAGGTACCCAAGTTCCTGGGAGCGCCCAAGGATTTCGGCTTCTGGCAGAGCCTGCGCACGCCTTCGGCCTGGGAGTGGCACGGGATGGTGGTGGGCGCGGTCACCACGGTGGTGATGCTGACCGCGGGGAAGGCCACCAAGGCGGTGCCGGCGGCCATCCTGGGACTGGCGGCGGGAGTGGCGACCTACTTCGGGCTGGGCCTGACCGACCGCTCGCTGCTGGAGCTGGCGGGGAAC